>JAYUUP010000052.1:0-4182 GCA_043754825.1 bacterium
GCCTGAATTTATATTTACTCATGAGCACGGTGAATTATTTGCACCAAAAGAACATACAAACCACAATTTACTCGGTGAACTACGCGAAAAAATCCAGCATAATTTTGAAAAACAAAAATTGGAGGTAGAGGCAAAACCACCCACATTTGACGTCTCTAAAATTGGGCAAGAAATTCAACTTGAGAGTGAAAAACCAGCTGTCTCTAGTATATTTACGGTAGATCAGCAAGCATTTTTAAACTATAACGATCTCACTGACTCAACACAAGCAGCACCTTCAGCACTGCAGACTCACCTACTTGCCCGCAAAAAAGAACTAGCTCAACTCAAGGAAAAGTCACGACCGGAGTCAGTAGTACTTGGGGCAGAGGCGGTGGAGGAGGAGCAGCGCGAAAAGTTTCAATTATTGAAAAAAGTACGCTTGGTATTTAAGCTTGTACTGCTGGTGATCTTAATCGGCTTGATCGGGGTGGGATTGTATATCATGTTCGTGCACCCGTCGCAAAAAACAGCGTCACGCGGTGTTGAAGCGGCTTATGAAAATAGCAATGAAGATCAGCGTACAGCATTTGATGAGTGGAGTAGGGGGTACTTTGGGAAAACAATTGACCCTCAAGGCGATGCAGACGCAGATGGACTCACCAACTGGGAAGAGTTTTTACTCGGGTCAAACCCCACCAAGTATAGTAATTGTGAAAACAAACTCAGCGACGCCCAAAGCTTATTTAGTGAAATTGATCCAGGCACGTGCTTAGCGATACATTCAAATGATGAGGTAGTGCGGTCAAAATACGCCAAGATAATCGACTTTGATACACTTGCCCAATCGCTGGTGCGCACTCCCAAAAATATCGTTCTCAAGGAACAATCCCTGTCCCAACTTTTCAACATAGCCGATATCTCTCAAATTGACTATTCCACTGACGACGTGCTCGCAAAATCTCAGGCAGAACTCCTGGCAAAAAAGCAAAGCTACCTTCTACAAATGCGTGCCATCGCGGAGTATGTCACCACCAACCGATCTTATGGCCCTTACGATCGCAATTTTGCGCCACCGGTACACCCCGCAGTATTTGTAGACACAGCAATCAAATACAACGTCCCACTCAAATATATCGTAGTGCTTGCCAAATATACCTCAAAATTTGGGACAGATGCCTACGATGATAGTGGAAAGCCAACTATGACTTTGACGCGTAAAAATATGTATTTGCTTGGTGGCAGCGCAGTTTCTGGAGTACAACAATTTGATACGTGGGAGGAGGGTGTGGATAGCTTTGGACAGTGGTATAGTTTTTCTGAAGAAAAGGGAGTTATCGGATGTAAAAAATGGGCATTATTCTCGACCAGTGCTGACTTTTGTAATCAAGTAGAAACTGATGCTGCGCAGTTTGAAACAATTATTAAAAAGGAATAGTTTGATAATTATATCGCAGATTTTGTAGCTCATTTCTGACAGGATCGCTTTTTTTCTTGACAATATTTTTTTTGCCCAATATAACCCCGATGCTATGACAAATAGTAAAGTCAACAGAACTCAACTTGTGGAGGCACTTGCAGAAGATGCAGGAGTTTCAAAGACACAGGCTGAGCGATTTGTAACCAGTTTTATTGCTGTAGTTACAAAGCACCTAAAAAAAGGTGCAGATATCAACATCACCGGTTTCGGTAGTTTCAAGAAAGTAAAGCGAAACGCACGCAATGGAGTTAATCCAAAAACGCGCCAACCGCTTAAAATCGCGGCTACTAACAGCGTTTCATTTAAGGTCGGTAAGACTTTGAAAGAAGCAGTAAAATAACCGAGGTTGTGTATATGGCATTGAGCTTCCCTTTTAGGGGGCTTTTTGTTGGCTAAAGCTAAGTCAATCAAAATCAAGCCCAAACTTCATAAGCTAAATCCAGTTCGGACTTTGATCAAAATGAGCTTGGTGTCAAAAATATTTCACTGATTTTTTGAGTTAAGCAGGATGATACACATGATTAATTTGACATAAATGCACCGCTTACACACAACTTTGCCATTATGGCTAGCGTAGAAGCGGGAAAATTGAAAAAAGGTGATTTTATTCAACACCAAAGTGCTGTCTGGAAAGTAACCAAAACTGAGTTTTATAATCCCGGTAAAGGAAGTGCGCTCATGAAAACTCGTATTCAGAACGTTGCTAGTGGCAAAGCGGTTGATTTTACCTTTAAGTCCAACGAGTCAATCGAGACACTGGAGGTAACCGGCGCTACCATGCAATACCTTTACAATGACGGTGCTACGCTCTTTTTTATGGACAACAAGTCATTTGAGCAGTACGAGCTCTCGATGGAGCTAGCAGGTGAAGAATCGCGTTTTATGAAGGATGGCAATGAGTACTACATCTATTTGCATGATAATGCGCCTATCGACATCAATCTGGGCGCCAGCGTAACGTTAGAGGTGATACGCGCGGAGGATGCGGTACGCGGGAATACCACCGGAAATCTGCAAAAGGAAGTGGAGCTTGAGACTGGAGCCAAAATCATGGCACCGGCATTTATCCGGGTAGGGGATCAAGTATCAGTAAACCCAGAGACCGGTGAGTATCGCGGGCGCGTAAATGAGTAATTTTTTGGATATTGCCAATTTAGATTTTTTGTGCTAATCTAGGATTAGAGGTGATACTATGAATAAATCAGCTTTAAGACAGCCAGCTCAGCAAAATCAACGACCTAGGAGAGTTCGCATGAATAATGAAACTGATAATAATCTTAATGGAACACATGTCATCGTTAAGAATCCACCTGAGTTCGATAACATTCCTGAACTCACCTTATCTGAATTAGTTTTTTTTGAGGTAAATAATCAACTACCATCACAAGTAACCAAAAATTACAAGCATCGGCAAACTATCAATTCAGTAATGAAAATTATCAATACTGAATTGCTTGAGGCGAGCTTGAAGAGTCAAATCGTACCAACTCAATGCTACTACTTATCTGATAGTGTGGTTTCTGCACTTATAGCATTGTCCGATCAAGAATATGAAAAAAAGGAAACAAATCCTTTTTTTCAAGGCAATTCAGTAAGTCAATTAATTCAATTGTATAGTGAGAAAAATATTATTATTACGTTTGTAAATTTTAGCCGACGCAATCGGGTGTTTAAAAACGCTGGCGGTTATAGTGATTTTATAATATCTACTGTGAGTGCTCAATATCTCAAAGTTGAAGCAAAGACAGTAAATGCATCTCAATTAGTAGCAACGAATTAAATTCTATTTGTTATCAAAAAACACCAGCACCCAGAAATGGGTGTATTTTTTTGCCCAAAAAACCAGGTTGATAGCCTGGTAATTTGTAGCATGCTGTATTTGAGTTATTTCTTTGGTTGAGAATCTACATCAGTCGCCTCGCTAGACTTTGCTTGGGGCTCTTCTGGCTGTGGTGCATCTGGTGTCGGTTCTTGGCTGGATGCGCTGTAAATCTTTTCACCGATTGCCATCAGTTTATCCTGGAGTTTTTTCGCTTCTTCCTCCATTTGCTCGCGGGTAGAATTTTCATCACGAGAAATAGTTTCTGCGGCAGTCTTGGCTTCAGCAATAGTTGTCTTATCCTCTTCCGCTAGCTTTTCACCCATGTCTTTGACGAGGCGCTCAGCTTGGATAATAGTCGACTCCAGGCTATTTCGCGCATCTACCTTGGACTTTTTGGCGAGATCAGCGTCTTTTTGGCGTTCTGCCTCATCGATAGCGGCTTGCTTTTCGGCCTCTGAGAGAGTGGAGGCACCGGTGATGGTGATATCTGCTTTTTTGCCGGTTCCTTTGTCGGTTGCGACTACTTTGAGGATTCCATTGGCGTCAAGGTCAAAGGCGACTTCGATTTGTGGGACACCACGGGCTGCTGGTGGGATACCGGAGAGGGTAAACTTACCGAGGGACTTGTTGTCGATAGCCATCGGGCGCTCACCCTGGACAACGTGCACATCAACTGCGGTTTGGTTGTCAGCATAGGTCGAGAAAATTTGGGACTTGCTAGTCGGGATGGTGGTGTTGCGAGGAATCATCGGAGTTGCGATATTTCCGGCGGTCTCGATAGCTAGGGTGAGTGGAGTGACATCAAGCAAGAGGATATCCTTGACGTCTCCTTTGAGTACTGCACCTTGGATTGCTGCACCCATCGCGACTACTTCATCAGGATTTACAGTAAGATTTGGTT
>JAYUUP010000053.1:0-4182 GCA_043754825.1 bacterium
GTATTATTGGCATATTAGCACTCTTATCGCCGACTTTGGCACATGCAGCGCCAGAGGACCCTGCTGCTAGCGCGCCGCCCAACATCTGCGCCCAATTTGGTGATAAATCATGCGCCGATGGACTCGATACCACAGGCAAAACGGGAACTGCAGCTCAAAATGGAATTGAAAGTTTTTTATTGACTATCACCCGAGTATTTACTTTTTTCGCCGCAATTCTGGCAGTTATTTTCATTGTAATTGGCGGATACTTGATTGTGTCCAATGCCAGTGGATCTCGTTCACTTGAGATGGGGCGTGAATATATCAAAAATGCTGTTATCGGGCTGGTAATTATCTTTTTAGCGCAGTTTATTGTTGAGATTAGTATTGGAGTACTCAAGGGTGCTTTTGGCATCAATTAATAAACAACTAAAGAGTATCATATTTGGGGCGGCGTAGGTGTTGATTTGACAATTTTTGCAAGTCCAGTCCTAATCAAATCAATTGGAGAGGTGGCTGAGTGGTCGAAAGTACCTCACTGCTAACGAGGCGTCTGTAACAGGACCGCGGGTTCGAATCCCGCCCTCTCCGCCACATTATCTTTTGGCTTTATGTCATTTTTTTTGTGGCTATTTGACAAAGCGCGCGCAGCAGGTACTATACAACGATGACCAATCGCACCAAAATTTACCTGCTATTCAGTACCGGGCTTTTATTTACAATGCTTGCACTATTACTTTTCTCTCCCTTTATTATCTCACTTGATAGTGCAGTGACAGACTGGGTAATCAATACTCGCAGTCCGCAAGCAAACACGTTTTGGAATTTAATTACTTTTCTCGGTGCGTGGCAGATAACAGTACTTTTTTTTATCGCAAGCTTAACAATAGCTCTGAGAACAAAAGATGCCGTGTTGCGTTTAAATTTGCTGACGGTGATTGTCTCGAGTATCGTGTATATCGCCTTGATATTTTTTATCAAAGAGCTCACCGGCAAACAGCGCCCTCCAGTTGTGACTCAGCTGGTGACTGAAAATACGTTTAGTTTTCCCAGTGGTCACGTGGCGAGCATCGTGGCGAGTATGATCATACTGCATGGATTTTTAGTACTGCTGCGACCAAAATTCAATCACATTTTTTTGTTACTAATGTCCACAATTCTGATCGGATTGGTTGCATTTTCGAGGATATATCTTGGCGTGCATTGGCTGAGTGACACAGTTGGCAGCGTGATTTTGGGAATCGGGTGGTATTATGTCACCGATGTAGTTATGGCCGCCTGGAATAATCAAACAGAGCCAGCTCAGTAGACGGTTTTACAAATAAGGCGCGGCGTTTACGCTTTGCTTGGATAACTTGGGCGACGATGAGAGTCAGTGCAAGAGATACGGTAGATGCGGCGATGATAACCGGAGTTTTGACATCAGGTGCAGGAGCAAGCGGGAGACCGGTGATGCCAGAAGTGGTGGGAATTGCCAATGTCACCACACTAACTTTAGAAGAATTAGCAGAAATTTTGACGCGTTCTTGATCAAACGCTGTTGCCAGGGGATCTTCATTTTTGACGATTGGTTTTGGGATAGGTGTAGCAGCAATGACCGGTTCAACAACTTTGATTTCAGGATCGACCACTGGAGCTGCCACTGCATTTGTTCCTCGTTTATTGCTACTTATGCTAAATTCTACGAGGTCAGGAGTAGGTGCTGCGGTAATTGCTGGCTGGATGGTCAGTTCATTTTGTGTGGTATCAATACCAACTTTGCTGTCTTTCTTGGCTTTTACGAGGATGTCGTAAGTACCGTTTGGTTTGGGAAATCGGACTTGATATGACCAAGATGTTCCATCGATTTGAGTGATTTTAATCGGATCTTCATTGCCAAATTGTAGTGTCGCGGTGACTCCTGCCTCTCCAAACGTACCTTTGATCAATGGAGTTGGGCTGCTGGTTGTTTGCGGCTCGATTGTGACAGCGATACCTTCTACCGGTGGTGGAGTGGCTGCTACAACTGGTGGGGGAATACTAGAAGAGGGCGGGATGGCAGTATTTGCTGCTCCTGCACGATTTGAGATGTCAACTAGAGTATTGTAAAAATTTCGCTGGGGAGAGACGTGTGGCGTATAATAATAAGTTGCACAGGTGATGTTGGAGCCAAGTGTCAAAGCTGTGCCCTCTAGCGTAATCGTACTACCAGTTTTGAACTGTTGCCCATACCCGGTAAATCCATCCCCGCAGTATTTGGTGTAAGCGCGATACCAACGTGCTGTAAAGTAAGCTTGAGAAAAAAATCCAATAAATTCGGACTGGCAATCATCGGCGCCGTCAAAGCAGGCGTACCCGGTGGCGCGATTGATACGATAACCAACCGATTGCCCAAAACAGGTCTCACGCGCACATTTGCCATACACCGTACCTGATTCTTTTTGAACAATTGATAATAAAAATAATGGATTAATGCTTTCACGAATTGCAGTATTTTTCCAAGTACCCTTACCTAAATTTTCTTGTGAGATATCCCAAATTACTTCGGCAGCACTCACCGAGCGACCCATATATGGTTGCACTTCAGGATGACGAGTGATATAATCTGCATCTTGAATTTGCATTAGGATAGGTGTAGTAGCCAATATCGCGTTATCTTGAGATAAAATTTGCTGTAGAAGCGCTATCGACTCAACCCGAGACTTTCCGACAAATACTGAGGGAAGTGTGTATAGGTCGCTATCATAAAAAAGGGTGTTTTGATCAAAGTTCGCAGGATAAGCATATACCGCTGTGACACCAGTGAGTACTTGTGCTGTTAAAAACAACCCAGTTATTATTGCAATTATGTGTTTTGATAATGATGAAAACATCGAGACTAATCATAAGGATACTCGAGCAAAATTGCTTTGTCAAACGCTGCATTTTGCCTTGACCGAATTGGATTAGTTCATTATTTTGTAATGAGAATAGTTATGAAGTCACTTGACAATGAAATGCTTGTATCTCGTGTGCCAAAGCGACTTGGCGCAACTCAACTCAGCGATAATATCGATGGCGTAGTTGTCGCAAAATCAGCGCGCACTATCAAGCAAGAAGTGATCGATGAAACGTTACAAAAAAAGAATGAGAAAATCATTGACTTTGTAATCGGTGATGTTGAGGCAAAGCCAATGCCAAAAAGAGGGCTATTTGGTAAAAAATCAGCAAAAAAAACTGACGATGAAGGATCGCTCACTTCACTCAAAAAACGTCACGCTTTTAGTTGGGGCAGACTCGCTCGCGGGGTCGGTATCGCCGCGCTGGTGTTGGGGATTATCGGAGTCATTGGCGCTAGTGTGGCCGCTGCGGTATTGCTAGATTATTATAATAAAGCGCCATCGATTAGTGATGAACTTCTCAAACCGGGTGAAAGTAGTATTGTGTACTTGGCTGATGGCAAGACCGAATTTTTCCGCTATGGTGGCAATGAAAATCGCGAGGTCGTCAAGCTTGATCAAGTTCCGAAACAAATGCAATGGGCAGTCATCGCCTTGGAGCAAAAAGATTTTTATAAAGAGGATTTGCCACTCAAAAGTTTGTTGCGCGCCATTACTGATTGTGCAAGCAAGGCAGCAACTAGCTTTAGTACGGAAAAATGTGAAAGTGGTGCCTCTGGACTAGCACAGCAGCTCTACAAAAATGTAACTGGTGATAAAAAACAAGATACTTCGAGAAAACTTCGCGAACTTTTTGCCGCCTATAAACTCTTGCAAAATAACTCCAAAGATCGCATACTGGAGTTATATCTCAACTGGGTGCCGTACGGCTCGACCATCAACGGAGTGCAGGTCGCCTCGCAGCAGTATTTTGGCAAAGATATTAAAGATGTCACCATTGCTCAGGCGTGCCTCATCGCCTCCATGCCGCAATCTCCGGGGTCATACAATCAAGGAATTTATGCTCGTACCAATCCAGATGCACCGAATTATAAAAATTGGCTCCGTCTCGAAGATCGAAAGAACACTTGCCTCGATAATTTGTATGAATACGATATTTCTGGCAGTGGTGAAAAATTGATCAAATCTCAAGATGAACTCGACACACTCAAAAAACAAGACTTAGCATTTATCGATGTTAAAAAAGACCGAAAATATCCTCACTGGCAGGACTACATAAAGTCAGAGCTCGCCAAAATATTTGAAAATGAAGACGATCTCAATAAAGGCGGTCTTAAAATCG
>JAYUUP010000054.1:0-12506 GCA_043754825.1 bacterium
CAATCAGTACAAATGGCTGTAAATCCATGCGCACCGTGCTGATGCCCTGACCTTTACCGATCATAATATCGATTTTTTTATCTTCCATCGCGGTATAGAGTGTCTCCTCAACTTCAGTGCGTAATCGGTGAATTTCGTCGATAAACACTACCGAGGGCTGGTCTAGATTTATGAGGACATTGACGGCATCACCAACTTTTTTAAGACTCGGAGCTGCGATAATCTTGAGATCTAGTCCGAGTTCGCCGGCGATAAGTACGGCAATGGTAGTTTTTCCAAGTCCAGGTTGCCCATAAAACAAGAGATGTTCAGGGATCGTTTCGCGCATCGCTGCTGAGCGCAAGATGAGTTTGAGTTGCGATACCATGCGAGTCTGCCCGATGTATTGATCGAGTTTTGAGGGGCGCAAAATATTGCCAGTGAGATCGGTTTCATGAGCATTAAGCTCCTCAAAATCTTTGATTGGCGTCAATAATGTTTTGGCTTTAGCGGGTTTTGGCGTCTTTTCGTCACTGGTTCTTTGGATCATATCGTTTTCACAACAGTAGATACTTTGTGAGACGTTGTCAAAAAACACTTATGACACAACTCGTTTACTTTCGACGTCTAAGTCCGTCTATATTGGTTGTAACACTAAACTGCGGAATTGACGTTGTAGGTACTTTAGCCTGTGCGTACTCTCTGCCATCACGTATTTTTTTGATTTGCGCCGCAGCGAGTATTACTCCAACAATAATAATGATAATACTAAAACTAGGAATTGAGTACTGTGCACCAGTATTTGCCACTGATAATAGAGCCTCTTGAACCACCTGGAGTTTTATAATAATCGGGGTATTGTTTTGAACGTTTGTATCGCCATTGTTGATAATGCTATCTCCATTTTGATCCCAAAACGCGGTGGCGATATTGGTTACATCATAACTAGAGGCACTTGGCGATGAGTCAAAGACAATCTCGAGGGAGTTGAGGGAGTTGTTGGCATCATAACCGAGCACTTGCTCGCTTCCAGAAATATGTGCAAACACTGCTGCAGGGTCAGCTGCTAAAGTACCAGTCCAAGTAATATTGCGAGTGCTAACATCAAAACTGCAGCTATCAGTGATAGAAGTACCGCGTACTGTACATACCAAAGTTCCGGCAGTATAGGTGACTCCAGTTGGCAAAGTATTGGTGATGCGAGTTTTGAGATTTACCGCGTTTGAGTTATTGAACCAGGTTTGTTTCCACGCTAACTTTGTCGTCGATTTGGCGACTTCCATTTTACCGCTTGGTGCATTTAAGTTTGGTGTAGGAGGTACTACAATAAGATTATAATCTTGAATTTGGACGGTGCGGTTGGCAGTGAGTCCATTGTCACGAGTGTTGGTGGAGCTGCTGATGATGCTGATCGCACAGGAGTGTAGTGGTAGCTCAAGCAGGCCGTCGTTTACTGCCTCAACATCGAGAATCGTAGTCGTAGTTGTTTGTCCGGTTGTGACAAATGTCGAGCTAAATCCCAGACCGGAACCAGTGGTACGTACGCGGCATTGATTGTCGGTAGTGATTGTGTATACTACTGGTTTGGCGGCGGCTGGTGGTTGTAAAAGTGTGAGAGTGAGGGTGCTCGAGTGATTGGGCGTAGTAGGATTTTCAGAAAGAGTAGGGACGGTGCCTGAAGTAAGTACGTTTGGAGGGGGCGGAGTACAATTATTTAGAGATGGAAAAAATGCAAATGCATGAGCAGTCGTTTTATCTCCTCGAATACTGGAGGTGCTGAGAGTATTTGGCGCGTTGACTATCGTATCCACGATACCATCAGTAAAACTAGTACCAAATGCGCCCTCGTCATCATTGTATCCTAAGCTTCCGATACCAAGAGTCAAGTCAAAATTGTTATAATCTATAGGGTCTCGTCCTAATTTTCCATAGAGTGAGGTACCACTTGCCAGTGCAGCAGGAGATTTTTGGGCTGATACCGTATGCGCAAAATACTTTGATCTGCTACGAGACATATCAATATTAAAATCATTGAACAATTGCTCTAAAACTACCGGCGAACTTTTTTGTAATATCCACTGTGACACTTTATTTTGGGTGATTGTAGGTGCTGGTGTCATTTCATGAAAAGTACCACGGAGCAATTGTTGATATATCGTCGAACTCCCGTAATTTTTGTAGTTGAGATATATGTTTGGCGGATTGATAAAATTAAATCCTGTACTGAGTGTATTAGAGCTCGCGATTGTGCCGTTTATATTATTTAAAGTTAAGGTCACACCACTAGTAGTGTCAGTGCTGACTTGAGTAGTGGAATTAAAACTCAGTGTATAACTTTGTACATTTGCAGCTAGACCGTATGCACTAGATAATGTATGAGAATTAGTCGATTGTCCTGGAAGTGCAAAGATATTGTAGTATCCATTTGTAGTGGGATTTAGAGTGTAATCGTCTAGAAATCCTGGCCCAAAATCAATAGTAGATGCGCCAGGCGTGGTAGTAGCAGTGTTGGTGTTTATTTCTAAAGTATATTTCTTAATTCGAGTACCGGATTTTACGTTAACATAAGCTTGATAATACCCTAAATTTGGTAATACCGGTATGGTAACTGTGGTTCCTGCTGCGTCTACAGTGATACTTTGCGGATTGTTATACATTACATTTGCCTCAGTAAGTGCTTTGTCGATACTATAAGGATTTGCATATAACTCCTCGCCATTGAGAAGGTCGCTAAGATTGATAGTAGTAGGTGTTGAGCCGTTGATTTTAGCAATCATAGCCGAGTTTTTGTAGGCATACACTTTGGCTTGAAATTGTGATTCGAGGATGCTACCATTTTGAGTGATGCGATACGAAATATTGGTATCCGCATATGATCCTGGATTAGCGAGCATTGGTATATCTGCGGTATAGAGTATAGCATTGTCACTTGGACGAACTACAGCAGCACCATAATTACCTGCATTGAGAATATCTACCGTAAAAGGGAGGGTTAAATCAAGCCCAGTAGTATACTCCCAAGGCAGTAACGTGTAGGTTATCGTATCGCCAACACGGGTTTGAGTGTGAATATTATCGAGTGGATACAGCTGTACGTTCCCATTATTATCACTCATTTTCACTGTGTTTTGCGTCCATTTTTGCTCGACTACCACTTTATTGCCGGTACTATCGGTGGCAAATTTAGGACTACCTACTGGAGTGAGCGCTTTTTCAGCCAAGTTTGTCTTGAGTACGGATCCATCAGAGAGCGTCAGTGTATCGCCAGTGCTACTCGAGCCATACGTAAATCCGGTATAAACCGAACCGAAACCAGTAGTTTGTGGTGTACCAGAGACAAATGAAGTAGGGGCAGTAGGAAAATTGGTGGTGTCTGAGAGATCTTGATAGGAAAATGTATTGATACTGCTGGTGGGATTGGTGCCACGCCACGTCGGCAAACTATAAATATCAGCCGATGGTGCTACATCATCTATTACTGGTTCGATATTCCACTCGTTGGCAGCGCAGTTGTTGGTACTTTGTGGTGCGACTTCACCGTAGGCAAACGCAAACGCGTTGGTACCATTGAGCAGTGAATCCAATAACGCTTCGTATAATCCAGGGTTTGTAGATATCAATCCCGTCACTGCAACGATACCAGTAGCTGCAATTACCAGCTTTTTTACTCCATTTTTACTCATATTTTTGTTTTTGTAACATTTATATTATACGCGAGTTTTTATTGGTGGTCAACTTATTTTACTCAAGACGTGTAATGCAAGCAATTCACAAATACAAACATTAGCAACCTAAAATATACCTTGCCAAAATTATACATTTATTTTATACTCGAACAGTTAGCCCCAATCTTATTTTTATGTCATCAATTCCAAAGTTTGATAATCGTGCTAAAGACGCATTAACGGTTGCTCAGCAAGTTGCAATTCAGCTCGGACACAGCCATATCGGCACTGAGCACCTATTATACGGTGTGTTGTCTCAGCCGCAAGATGGCTTACCACTCCAGATCAATATCATGGGCAGTATGTCGACACAAGATTTGTTGGTGCATATGAAGGAGCGCGGGCTTTCTCGGTTTCAACCGCCTGCCTCATCATCCCGTAGCAGCGGACTTCCAGAAATCACCAGCGAGTTTCAAGCAGCGCTCGATACCGCAATTCGCATCGCTGAGGAGTATGGATATACCTATATTGGCATTGAGCACTTGCTGTTTGGCATCATCGACAATCCACAGTCTCATGGCTCCAAAATCATGAATCTAGATCAAGGATCAACCGGGCAGCTCAAAGACGTCATAAAAAATATGTTTGAAAATTATGACACTGAGTCGGAGGGTGGCAATCTCGAGTTTAGTGGCGAAATGGACATCGATGGATCGGGGAAACCGGGAAGAAATCGTGGAGGACGCACCCAAAAATCAGCGCTTGCACAGTATGGAGTCAACCTCAATCAAAAAGTAGCTAAAGAAGACTCGTTTCGAGTGTTGGAGCGGGAAAAAGAGGTAGGGCGTCTCATCCAAATACTATCACGAAAAAACAAAAATAACCCAATCGTACTTGGTGAAGCAGGTGTGGGAAAAACTGCACTTATCGAAGGCTTGGCCGCAAAAATTAATCATAAAGAAGTACCGATTTGGTTGCAAAACAAAAAAATTATATCACTCGACATTGCCGGTATGCTCGCTGGAGCCATCTTTCGTGGCGAGTTTGAACAACGCCTCAAAAATATCCTCAAAGAAGTGGAGCAAGACGGAAACATTATCCTCTTTATCGATGAAATCCACGACGTGATCGGTGCGGGCGGCGGCGGACAAGAGCGTGGCCCTGAGATGAGCAGTATCCTTAAGCCAGCTTTGGCACGTGGGGAGATCAGTATTATTGGCGCTACCACTGAGTCAGAGTTTCGCGCGATCAAGAAAAATAAAGCATTTGAACGCCGGTTTCAGCCGATTCGCCTCGAGGAACCTGACCAAAACGAAACCATCAAAATTTTAAAGGGTATCAAATCAAACTACGAAGATTTTCACCAAGTAATCTTTCCTGAAAAGATGCTGCCTTCACTGGTAGATCTTGCAGGGCGATACATAACTGAGCGTCATTTTCCCGATAAAGCGATTGATTTACTCGATGAATCTTTAGTTCGACAACGCCTGGAAGCTCTCAAAAATACCAAATCAGAAATGCCGGTTATAGAATTGGAGTGGAAAGAAATCGAAACTGAAATACTAGGTCTCATCAAGCAAAAAAATGAGGCAATCTTGGCAGGAAATGCTGAGCTTGCTGCAGAACTAGCGGAAAATCAAAAAGATCTTGAAACCAGACTCTCCAAACTAAATCAAGCTACCCCGCAGAGTAGTCGGGTACACGTCACCAAGCAAACGCTTGAGCAGACTATTTCAGAGATGAGCGGGGTGCCGCTAATGCGTATCAGCTCAGATATATTTACGCAGATTCGAGAGTTATCACCGCGTCTCAACAGTGTTATTTTTGGGCAAGAGGATGCAATCAAAACTGTCTCAAATTCTCTTAAACTCAGCTTTGCTAAAGTCAACCCAAACACAGGTCCACTCGGTAGTTTTCTGCTTCTTGGGCCAACCGGTGTCGGTAAAACGGAGCTGGTCAAATTGATCACTCAAGAATTGTATGGAGATCCAAAAAAATTCTTGCTTAAAATCGATATGTCTGAGTTTGGTGAGCGACATCAAGTCTCGAGACTTTTGGGTGCGCCTGCCGGATATGTAGGATATGATGACAGCCCACAGTTGACCGATTTTATTCGAAAAAAGCCGTATTCAGTGATACTATTTGATGAGATCGAAAAAGGTCACCCGGAAATTCTTAATTTATTGCTGCAAATGCTCGATGAAGGACGGGTTACCGACGCTAAAGGTGAAACAGTAGATTGCTCCAATACTCTTATATTTCTTACATCAAATCTAGGGCGCAACAAACTCAATAAATTTGCATCAAAAATTGGATTTGTAGATAGCATCACCGAAAGCGATGAACAGCAATATGAACGTATTAAAGAGCAGGTGTTACATGCCATGGAGCGCACTATCAAGCCAGAAATACTCGGACGACTCACTGCCAAGATTGTCTTTGCTCCGATCACCAAAAGAGTAGTCGAGCAAGTAATTGCCAAGGAACTCAACACCGTCCAAAATCACCTGTTTAAGCAAGGAAAAACAGTAGTATTTGCACAGACACTCATACCGTATTTGCTCTCAAAAATTGAGGGTACTATGGAATATGGCGCACGCGAAGTTCGCAGTATCGTCGCTCAGCAAGTACAGTCACATCTTGCAGAGTACATTTTGGAAAACCCAAAACAAAATGCATTTGAGGTACTGTTTGAAGATGAGAAAGTGCAAGTTGTAGCGGGCAAAAGAGCCATCTTGAAGGAAAAGGAGAAGCGGGAAAGGGTAGAGGCGTAGGTGGTGTGTTAGTGCGAGGGATACTGCTATTGTGAGCTTGCCTTGTGTTGTTCTCAATGATTCTCTTTATCATCCGACACTGCGTATTGTCATCTTCGGACGCGGAGGTTGGGATTTATGAAGCCCGAGCTCGCAATTCAGCTTGTCTCGAGCACTCAATGCAAGAATTTGAACACTAAGCTCGAATAGAAAAAAGTCCCCTTTGGACTTAGCTTATCAAATTTTGCAACTTGTCTGCAGTCGAGACTAGCTTTATGCTTGACAACATCACTATTTTCATTTTAGATAACACAAGTTTACACATTATTTTTACATCAATGGTTCAGCATCGACCAAATAAATCACGCGGCGGAAGACGAAAACGCCGAGAGGTAACTCATGATCTCAAACCAGACATGATATATCTCGAAGGAAGAATATTTGATGCCTTGCCAGGTACTCGGTTCAAAGTTCGCGTAGAGCGAGCCAAAGAACTCGATGATCTTTATATTGATGCCGATCTTAAAACTGTATATAAATTGAGGAGGATGAGACTTATCAAAGGTGATTATGTGACGGTCGAGATCGATCCCACACAGAACCTTACTCATGGTACTATCGTACTGGTAAAGCGCGAAAATTACACTCCACCCCCTCGACCATAATCTAAACCTTCCATTTACTATGAAAATTAAAGTCTCCCTCAAAGGACGCGGTAAAAAAATGACTCGACGAGGACGCATGGCCCAGGGATACTTCGCGCGCCGTGATGGTACATTGTACTTTTATAATCGTGAAGACAGTTCAATCGGAGCTCGCATCAAAATGCGTCAGCCAAAACCTCGCAAAAAAATGAAAGTAAAAAAATATTAATCTCTTTTTCAATCACCTATGATTCGTATCGCTAGTGTAACTCTCCCAGACAATAAGCAAATTCGATTTGCGCTTTCCATGATTCGTGGAGTGGGAAAATCAAACGTAAAAGTTATTTTATTGAAACTATCAGTACCGCCCGTTACAAAAGTAAAAGATCTTACCGATGAGCAGATTTTTGCCATTCGTACAGAAATTGACGAACACTATATCGTCGAGGAGGATTTGATGCGTCAAAAGAAAGAGAACATTGCTCACTACATCCGCACTGGAACATATCGCGGACTTCGCCACAAGACAGGCATGCCCGTGAGAGGACAAACCACCAAAACTAACTCTCGCACTGTTCGCGGAAATGTACGTAAAACTGCTGGCAGTGGGCGTATCAAGTCAGAAGGAAAAACCTAATCTCATTATTTTAACTCGTATCTACATTATATTATGGCGAACAAAAAGACGCAAGCTACTATTGCAAAAAAGACAAAGATCAAGCGAAAGCTATCTATAGTCAAAATTCATCTCAAAGCTGAGTTCAACAACAACATTGTTACACTAACTGACATGGACGGGTTGGTATTGGCATGGTCAAGCTCAGGAAAACAAGGTTTCAAAGGATCTAAAAAATCCACTCCGTTTGCTGCACAAAAAGCTACTGAGGAGATTATCGACAAAATCAAAGAAACAGGTGCGGGCAGCGCTCATTTGATCATCCAGGGTGCTGGTATGGGGCGTGATTCATTTGTACGTACTATCCAAGCCTCAACTCTACAAATCGAGTCGATCAACGATATCACTGGTTTTGCCTTTGGTGGTGTGCGCAAAAAACAACAACGAAAAGGCTAATTTATATTTATTTATGTCACGATTTATTGGATCTAAAACTAAATTATCAAAGCGCGTCGGTCGCAACTTATTTCTCAAAGGCGCTCGTAGCTTTTCAGCAAAAGATGATTACAGCAAGAAACCACAAAAACCTGGAGTTCACGGCGGTGGAAAGAGCTTTGCAAAAATTAGCGAGTACTCAAAGCAACTCACTGAAAAACAAGCTCTTCGCTTTACGTATGGTCTGACTGAAAAACAACTCGCTAATACCTTCAAAAAAGCATTTAAAGCCAAAGATGAGACTGGGTATGGATTGTTTTCACTACTTGAACGTCGTCTTGACAATGTGGTATATCGCGCTGGTTTAGCAAACTCACGGGCGCAGGCGAGACAACTCGTAAACCACGGACATTTTTTACTCAATGGTATTCGTGCCTCTATCCCCTCAATGCTGGTATCAGCTGCAGACAAAATCGAAGTCAAACCCTCCAAGGCAAAAAATGCATTTTGGACAAATTTTCAACTTGAAGTACCAAACGAACAATCTGCTTGGCTCTCAAAAAAAGACAAAACTATCAATATCGTCAATGAACCAACTGCAGATGACTTGCCAAAAGAATTTAACCCAGGCTATATCATCGAGTACTACTCACGCCGCGTCAACTAACCACAACTTTTTATTTTTATGTTAATCATCCGCCTCCAACGAACAGGAAAACGCCACGCACCAACTTATCGACTCGTCATAGCTGAAAAGCAAAAATCAGTCAGCAAAAAAATTCACGATATTATCGGGACATATCACCCTGTTACCAAGCAACTCGTGCTTAAACAAGGCAATAAACTCGAGACATATTTACAAAACAACATTGCAAAGTCAGAAACGGCTCTCAGCATACTCAAGAAAAACAACCTCATAAAATAATTTTTTGCTATGTATCAAGACTCGATTAACACCAAAGTTTTATATGATATCATTGCAAACTTAGTACAATTCAAGGAGGACATTTTGATAGAAAAAAAAGATGATGAGCAGGGAACGTTGTTGTCAGTCCGAGTAAATCCAGCAGATATGGGAATACTCATTGGTCGCAATGGAATCATGGCTACTTCTATTAAAGTTGTCATGAAGGCTATTGGAAAGTCCAATGACATGATGTTACGAGTGCAATTTCTCGAACCCGAAGGATCCACTCATGTGCCTGGTGAAAAGCATGTACGGGCTGAAGACGAAGTAGCACCAGTGTTGCCCAAGTCAACTGCAGACTTAGACCACGAGCTTGACGAGTTTGTCATGAACTAATAATAATTTTTATCTCCAAGAGAGATTTTTTTTGCACTAACTGTATATCAAATTAAGATACTAGTGACTTAAAGTTTGCCATCGTACCTTGGTCGCCAAAGATATTGACTGGTATTTCATCAAATGAAGTATATCCAAGTGTTTGGTTTGTCCAAGATTGATTGTTCCAAATATCAATTGAGTTATACTTTGGTTTGGCACCTGACTCAAAATAGTAATTTAGTTTTTCGATATTTGTTGGGCTAGGCCAAAGTCGTACTATAAACGTATCGTGCGCGGCGCTCTCGTAAATACTCAACCCATTTTCATAGATCATAAAGTAAGGATTGTAAGGATCAGGTGGCAGTACAATAATTTTTTTATTACTTTTTATCGTAGAAAATGCACGTTCAATACTGTCAAACCACTCAGTCGCAGCTTTTAATTTGATAAGAGGATTGAATAGTCCCCACATTTGTGATCCAGAAAGGGCGGCGCCGCCAGGAATTTGCCACAATAAACGGTCATCGTATTTTGCAGCAAGTTCCGCCAAAAGTATAGTATCAGCATGACTCATCAAGTTGGTTTGCGCCCAAGAAATTCGTTTTTTTGGTGCAGAAATTGCATATCCTTGAAGAAATAATGAAAGCAATTCAAATGTAGTTTTCACAAAATAAGTTATTTAATTACGATTTCGTCGATGCATTCAATGATGTCACCGACCTCAACTTTGCCTCGTCCAGTACATGAAATACCAAACTGCTGGGATATGTTGACTTCCTTGGTTTTGACCTTGCTCTTTTGGAGTTCGACTATTTCAAATCGAGCTTTTTCTTCATCGCCAGACATAATTCGCAACATCTTGGCGTCGTTTATTTTGCCTGAGAGAACCTCGCCTCCAAACACGACTATCTTGGGCTTCTCACTCTTAAATACCGCCAACACTTTTGCCGTGCCGATAACCTCGACTCTGATTTCATGGGTGGTACGAGCTAAAATTTGTTCTTCGATCCACTCCAATAATTCATAAATAACATCACTTTGAATCAGTCCGATTTGGTTTTGACGGGCACGCTCACCTACTTTTGCTGGCACTGCCGTGTGAAATGCGAGGATTGTGGCGCCAGTAGTCTGCGCAAAATCAATGTCGCTATCACTGACTTCACCAACACTTTCACTGAGGATGAGTACTTTTACGGAGTCTTGCGGGATTTTTACTACTGATTCTTTCAACGCTTCAAGTGAGCCCAGTACATCAGTTTTAAGCATTATTTTAATATCGGTTTCGCTGCCTTCTTTTGGCTTTGAGAAAAATATTTTGCGATTGGCGCGTTTGGCTTTCTCCGCATTTGCCACATTTTGAGCATCTTTGGCATTATCAAAGAAAAACAGTGTCTCTCCGGTATTCGCAACTTGAGATAGTCCACTAATTTCTACCGGCATGCACAGGGCTGCCTGCATTTGGTTTTTGCCGAGTCCGTCAGTAATTTTTCGTACTTTTCCGGTGTGCTCACCATAAGCAAAGTGATCTGAGATAGAAATAGTATCTTTGGTGATCAATATAGTAGCGACATTTCCTTGAGTTTTATCCAGGTGAGACTCGATAACTACTGCTTGGGGTTGGCAGTCGATTTGTCCTTTGAGATCGGCGACCTCTGCCATAAGCAAAATAGTATGCAATATTTGATCAACGTTGGTGCCGAGTTTTCCAGAAATTGCGATATACGCCGTATCACCGCCCCACTCTTCAGGTACGAGTCCAAAAGCTGCAATGTCGGCTTTCGTTTTTTCAATATCGGCCTCAGGAAGATCGATTTTATTGATGGCAACGATGACAGGAGTGCGTGAGAGTTTGGCGCGTTCAATAACCTCAACAGTTTGTGGTTTAGCTCCTTCAGTTGCGGAAACCACCAGTATAATAATATCGGCCAGCTGAGTTCCGCGCGCACGCATCGCCGTAAATGCCTCGTGCCCCGGGGTGTCGACAAACGTGATTGTTTTGCCATCAAACGATACTTGATAGCTCGAAATATGCTGCGTGATAGCGCCTGCTTCACCTGCAGCTACGTTTGACTTACGAATGGTATCAAGGAGGGTGGTTTTGCCGTGATCGACGTGACCCATGATAGTCACCACTGGCGGACGAGTCACAAAATTACCACCGTCTACCGCGCGTGTAAATATATTTTCGCTGGTTTCATAGGTGACAGGTGCGGCAGTGTCATTCTCCTGATTTTTTTCGGGGTGGATGGTGATACCCATTTCTTCAGAAATCAGCGCTGCAGTATCAAAGTCTATTTTTTCATTGAGTGTTGCCAAAATTCCATTCATGATCAGCGTTTTGACTACTAGACCTGGTGGTTTTGAGATAACTTCAGCGAGTTCAGCTACTGACACTGTGCTTGGCACATAGATATTGTCATCATTTTTTAGTTTCTCAGCTTTATCGGGACGTAAAATTTTGGTGATTGCCAAAGCATCAGTGTAAGGAATGCGAGTGTTACGCCCGGAAAATGAACGCATCCCATTTTTAGCGCCGGAGTCACGCAAGTCTTGAACCGTGGTTCCGAGGACTTTGGCGAGAGTGGAGATATTCATAGATGAGGGATTTCACCCTTAAAATGCTCTTTTTTCTAGGTTTTGTCAAGCTAATACGCCAGCACTACATTTTCCTGATCTAGATAATTGTAGATGGGGATCAGCTCGATGCTGGTATTGGTTCCAAGGTTTGGATTGGGGTATGCCAAATTGATCTCTTGTTGAGAGTTTGCCTTAAGATTATCAGTAGTGTATTGCCCTACACCGATAATTTTGGAGTCGATTGAGCGCAAAATAAAAAAATTATCAACGGTTTTGATGTCATAGTTACTCGTATTTTGAATCGTAAACCCGATGTCGACCAGATTTGGATTGTCTTTTTTTACTTTGGTAAGGGCTTTGTTGACTACGGTCAAAACTGGCAGAGAAGTGTATGGGCTATTTTTAACGGAAAAACGACGTGGAACTGATTTTTGTTCATTGGTTTTAATTTCAAATTGCAGTCCTGGATCTTTGGAGATTGGCCCGATAACGTACATTTCTTGATTTGGCAGTAAATAGGAAACTTTTTGAGTGGTTTCGAGTATGGTGCCA
>JAYUUP010000055.1:0-4102 GCA_043754825.1 bacterium
CTTGAGGACCCGATTGAGTATAAGCTTGATGGCATTTCTCAGACCCAAATTGACGCCGAAGCTGGATACACATTTGCAGCAGGACTACGCTCGATTTTGCGTCAAGATCCTGATGTAGTAATGGTCGGTGAAATCCGCGATTCAGATACTGCTAAAACGGCTATTGATGCGGCGATGACCGGACACAAAGTACTATCAACTATCCACACCAATGACGCAGTTGGAGCGATTCCTCGATTGATGGAGATGGGAGTAAAAAGCTATGCGTTAGCCGACTCGATTTCGATGATTATGGGACAGCGGTTGGTGCGCCGACTGTGTAAATATTGCAAGCATGCAACTAAACTTTCAGAAGATCAGCAAGAAATCGTACTTGATGCCCTGAACACACTGCCGCCAGATCACGGTTTTGACATTCCTGATAAACTTGTGTTTTATAGCGCAGAAGGATGCGAGCATTGCAACCACACCGGATATAACGGACGTGTCGGTGCGTATGAGATTTTGACTATGACTGATGGACTGCGCCGACTGATGTTTACCGAAAATCCTTCATTTATTGATATGCGCCACACTGCGATTGCTGAGGGAATGGTAACGATGACTCAAGACGCTGTGATAAAAGCACTCGACGGACTTACTGATATTGGAGAAATTCAGCGTGTAATCAAATAATACTATATATTTATGGCAGAACAGGCATACTTTGACCCAACAGAAGCACAAAATCAACCGCAGCCCCTCGCGGACGGTACGGGTGTACCAGACCAACTACCGTACGATCAAACACAAAATCCCGATCAATCCTATCCTGTAGATCCAAACTATCCCTATGATCCTGCGTATGATTCACAGTATGCCGCTGATACTGGATATTATGATCAACAAGGAGCGTCTGGCTACACTACACCGAGCATCAATCCAATTTTGACGATATTGGCTGGAGTGTTTGGAGTGATATTGTTGGTGGCTTGGCTGCTTGAGGCAGGTGTATTTGGAGCGCAAAACCCGATTGCTTTGTCTACTTTACTTGGAATCGGCAAACCTAAAACCAATGTGGTTACTACCTCACAGCAAGACCCATCAGGCTACAATACCTGTGTCCAAAATGGAGGACGAGTCGAGTTAACATTGCCACGCAGCTGCCTTGTCAACAACACCGTGTTTTTTGAGAGTATTCCAGGCGGAGATCTGGCGGCGTACACTGCAGGAGTCGAAGCTGAGGCAGCTACTAAAAATCAGCTAGTATTCAAGCCTAAAAATTATGGATTGTTTGATCGCATCACTGATCCTTCTGCATTGCTGCCTGATACTCAAGCGTATACCTTTAAGGAGAGCAATAAAGTAACCTATAAAATGCAAGTGTATGGCAAAAACTCAGTGTCAACAGCGGGAGTTACCTCGCCAAAAGAAAGCATCGTAGAGCTAACTGGCATCGATGACAAAAAGGGGTATGATTCACTCCAAGCATTTATTGTACCAGCAACCACCTCGATTGTGGGAGAGGGCGTGGTCACGATTTATGCCAAGGCGCGCGACAACGTAGTGGTGATGACTGTCCCAATGAAAGATAATGCTAACATGAAAAAGGAGGGTGATACTTGTGCGCAGAAAAAATTTGAAGGCGATGGAAATTACAATGATAAACTCAAACAATGTTACATTGATGCCGTCAAGGCAAGTCAGCCAATCCAGGCAGATGCAAAAGTTTTAGTCGATAAACTCCTCACTAATTTCCAGTTATAAACTATTTGGTTCAGACGTAAAAAAACCAGGCTTAGACCTGGAAATTTTGTGTTCTCAGCAATTATTTGCGTCGTAAAGGAAAACCTCGTCGCCGCAATAACACTCGCATTATCAAAAACTCACCAATAGCAAATACTACATATAACACTGCTGTGTGCAATCGTTTTGGAGTTTTACCTCGACTCACGATCCGCAGTGCATTGTTAAATAAAAAGTCTTTGACCATAGCTTATGGTTGATTATGCCTTTTTTTGAAACATGCTCACGACACTAAGCAATATAAGTGAACCAATAACTCCGACAATTACGTCACCCACTGGTCCATAATTTGCTCCTGGAACAAACAATCGAAGCAGTCCATAGCCTAGTAGAGATCCGACAAGACCAACGATGATGTCGCCAAAAAAACCGAAACCTGAACCTTTGCGAATGTAGCCGGCAATAGCGCCTGCTATCAATCCAATAATAATTACGTACAATAAAGTCAGAGCGGTGTCATTCTTAAAATATTTTTATAAATTTGTCCAGAGAAAAAATTCATTTGCGTAAAATATACGTTGGTGTACAGGGTAAACTAATGTGTAAAATAGACATTATGTAGTTATTTATGAAAAATAAAATAAAATAAGAAATCGTGCATTTTCACTAATTATTTTGCAAAAAAATGGGATGAAGTTCGCAAATATTTTCTAAATCCAATAGAATACAACAAAGTCTTTCCAGCCCAATACCGATACCGGCAAATGGTGAAAGTGTGGAGACAATGCCTTCAAATTCAGTATCAGGTACAATCAAAGTCAGCTTATTTTTGATACGTTCAGACATCTCTGCCTGGTATTTAGCTTTTATTTGCTCACGAGTCAACAGATTTGCTTGTTCATTGGCAGCGTTGCCGAGCTCGACTCCTTGGATATATAATTCCCAGCGTTCAGCATATCCGGTAGTAGGGTTGACTCGCGCGGTAGCGGCAAGGGCAGGGGGGTAGTCATAAATCATAGTTGGCATACCGTTTGTACCAAGATTTGACTCGACTTTGTCAGTGTATATTTGAGAAAATACCTCCAAGTACCCAAAGCCACCCGTGGTGTATCCTAGACGGTGGGCTTGTCGCAAAAAATCAGCCTCATCCAGAATGTTGGTGATGCCAGCATATTGTAAAAATGCCTCTGCAATCGATATTTTTTCCCAATTCTCGAGTTGGATTGTCATGCCTTGATATTGACATCTGGCTATCCCATACAGTGATTTAGCCATTGCCACGATTAGACTTTTCACTACTTCGGCTAGCTGTATATAGTCGTAATCAGCCAAATAAAACTCGAGCATTTCAAATTCGGGGGAGTGTTTATGCGTGACATCTTCTTGATTTCGATAGGCATGGGAGATGCAACATAGTGAGCCCGACCCAGCATGCATGAGCCTCTTCAAAAATAGCTCAGGATGCGGCGTCAAAAATAGGGCAGTTGTGGTGCCTGCAATCTCAAGGTTAGTCCCAAATATTCCGAGATACCCTTCAGGGATGATCACTGGCGAAAGGGTTGGTACCTCAACTTCTCGACAACCGATACTCACCAGATACTCCATAGCGACTCGTTTGAGCTGCAAATACCGCGTGTGATTTTCAAAATGTGTGAGATTGGTCTCGATGCGCATAATTATTATTTCGCCCTATAATTAAGCTGTTGTCAACGATCACAACTGATAATTTTTGGCGTGCCAAGTATTGATTTTTTCGCAAATAAGCTTTATTTCTGTGTTTTTGAGATGCACTCCCAGCGGTAAACACAGTACATTTTTATTGATAGCCCACGGCGAGTCTGAAAACTCAATAAATGTACAAATACCCTGGTTGAGTAGATACTCGCGCAGCAAAAATCCAAAATCTGTGTGAAAAGGTAGTGGAAAAAAAGCCAGATTTCCAAATGCTGATGTGTTATTTAAATACGGTGTTGGTAATACAAATCGGTAATCAAGATATAAAGTGTGGAGCAAATTTTTGTAAACTTGAGCTTGCTGCAAACGTATTTTCTTGATTTTTTTTATATAAATATGTCTTTTGAGTTGTGAAAATATCCACGGTAATCGAGCAGGCAACGGGCTATCTCCGATCAAATTGTCACCACTGTTAAGAAAATCGTAGGCTCGAATAAGATATTTTGGTTGGTTGAGAATTTTGCCTACAACTAAAAACCACTGAAATTGTATCCAAAACAAAATTGCGCGCCAAACATATGAGCTAGTGCTTGGATTATGTGCACAACTATAATTAATTTCATTTTTATCACCGTACAGTGTCGCACCGAAAAAAGGTGTGATTTTACGTGTCGAGTCGATGATAATATGCTTTGATGATTTG
>JAYUUP010000056.1:0-12272 GCA_043754825.1 bacterium
TTTTATAGACCCAGTAACCTACCAAAACGGCAATGGATCTAAAGACACATGGGTAGCACAGCGCGATGGTTGGAGTGCGCGCGGTGCAAATAACACCAAACACCTTGCAATTGGATCAAATCCTGCGCTGTGGACTACTGATGGATGGACCCGCACTTACAATAGCTATGGGTTGCTGTCGTTTCAATTACCAGCTGGTGTAGCCCCAGGAAATGTGGCAAATGCTCAGCTTCGCTTATTGCAATATGATATGAACTACTCAAGTCCAGGATGTGGGTGGTATTGTTTTGTCCCGATGTCAGGGCGTATTGCAACGTATGTCGATGCCGCCAACAACAACGATTTTGATGAAAATGGTGTCACCTGGAACAATCAAGGGCGATTTGTGGATTATGTCGGTGATATTGGATTTGTAAACGTAACTGATGGTGCGATTTCACATATTTGGAGCAATAATATTTCAAATGGTATCAACTGGAAAGGGCAAAACGGTCGCGTAACACTCGGAATTTATGATCAGACTTTTTGGGACAATTATGCAGCACGGAATACTGGTGCAATTGTGTGTGCACGTGAGCAAGTAGCAGCTCCGTGTCAAGGTGATGACCGTATGCCGTTATTGCAAATCGATTACAACAACCCGCCGTCACCGCCGATTGCGTGGCAAACGAGTGGCGATATGGCTGCTTGGAACTGCGACAAATCAGCTGCTACACCAACAGGTGCCTGTGGACGTACTGCAAATTCGGTATTTACCAACTCAAATATCAACGATGGCGACGCCAATATAGACGCAAACTGCAGTATTCACGTGATCACCAGTGACATGAATTTCACCAAGTGGAACAACCAAAATGACTGGACGTGGTATCCAAATCAGCAAACCGGATGTGGCTGGCGCAGCTACACTGCCAACGTGCCAAATGGTACTTACAAGTGGATGAGTCGCAATAAAGATGAGCGTGACGCTTACAGTTTTTGGTCAAATCTCAAAACAACCGTGATAGATACCTCGCCACCGGTGCGTACTGAGTTCAAACAGTTACCTGAGTTTTCAAACGGACAGATAAACATGCAGCTCCCGAGTTTTGGTGACAACTTAGCAGACAAATACATTATTGAGTACCCGACACCATTTGGCGAAAATTACTCACTCAGGTATCTTGGTGGCGCAGTATTGCCCAGTGGAGTCAGTGAAAAAGCCGCAATTATCTCTGGATTGCCGGTAGCCACTGTAGCCTCAAATATTGCAGGGCAACGTACGCAACTCTTACCAAACACAGATTCTTTTTTACAGCAGTGGAATTTGACGTGGCAAGCTGGAAACAAACTTATTTTAGCTAGTGATTCGACCAAATGTTTGCAAAAAAATGCTGACAATTCAGTTACAATTGAGACCTGCGTCAGTGGACAGGCAAATCAAGTGTTGACTATTATTTTTAGCCAAAACCAACTCAAGTTTGGCACCGGTGAGTGTCTCCAAGTCCAGCAAAATGCACAAAATCAAGCATTGCTCGGAGCCGGTATTTGCAACCTCAAAAATCCCGCACAAGCCTTTGTTCTTCAACTGCGTTCAGCGTTGACAACTGGAATTGATACGGATGGCGGCAATGGAACACTAGCAAGTTTTGGTACACTCAATCCAATCGGGTGGGGTCAGGCGGTAGTATTGGAGTCCAATGGGCAAATCCGCAACTATGCTGGTGGTCGCTGTCTAACTGCTGACAATGCGCGTCGACTGCGGTGGAGTGTGTGTACTGATGATGCGCTTAGTAGACCCGATGGTGCAATCAATGGAGCCGCATGGCAACGCTGGAAAATCATGGAAAATGGACGTATTCAACAGATCAATGATGCATATTGTCTCGATATCAACTGGGGTCGTCCTGACCAAGGACTGTACTGGAATGATTGCAATGCTGGTACATCACAGCAATTTGTCGTGCGAAAACAAGAGTTGGCACAGTGGCCGATCAATCAACTCCAAACGGGCGCAAATCAACTCCAAATCGGTAAACCCTTTTTGATACGGTATGCACAAAACCCGTCTAAAGGCTACGATTTTGATGGTCGATTTACAGGCGCAGCGACACTGTCTCGTATTTATGATTATACGGGTAATTCAAACCAAACATTTATTTATACTGTGGATCAAGAGCTGAAACTTGCAGCTAGTCCTGACTTGTGTATTACCGCAGTGACAGTGGGGCAAGTACCTCAACGCAATGCCTGCAATGGATCTCCAGAGCAAAAATGGATATTTACACTTAAAAACCAACTACAACGAGCAAACACAAACCAGTGTCTTGACTTGCTCAACTGGATAGAAAATAATGGAAATTCGGTAAACCTTGCTAACTGCACCGATGCTTCCGCGCAAAAATGGTACCTTGATTATGCTACGAGCTCCGCACCTCAAATCAGTACTCAGTTTACGATACGTTACCAGCGAAATCAGACGATGATGCTTGATGCAGGGTACAGCTTTGATGGCTATCCCAACAACAGTCTTGCGACCGAAAATGGTGGTGTAAATATCTACGCAACCAATGACTCGATGGGTCCAGTCAACGGCAATAAACTATTTGTGTATACAGCGGCTAAGGAAATTAAAATGGCAAACGATCTATCAAAATGTCTCACCGGCGTTGGGCAAGGCATCACTACGGCACGATTGACATGTAACTCGTCACTGGCGCAAAAGTGGGAGTTTTTACCCAGTGGACAAATCCGCAATATCGGCATCGATAAGTGTCTGTTTGCCGATGTTCAGGGCAATGAAACTGAGTGGAATGGATATCGAGTCTGGACAGGTGGATGTCTAGGACGTGGCAACGGTGATCCCAATAACTACGAAACCCAATACTTTCATCGCGAGCAATTTATACTGGACTTTGGCAACCTAAACGCACCCGCAGCTCTGCAAACTCCGGAAATGGGTGGCTCAAAAGTCGTGTACGATGTGCAGGTGAGCAAAAATGGAGGTGCAAAATGTAGCACGGGCTGGAGCCAAAACCCGCAATTTGTTTTGCCAAATGCCACTAACTGCGGTGTAGTTACTCTAGCTGATGGTGATACGATTGTAGGTGAAGTGCGTGCTGCCGATAGACTCATCACTGATACCAATTGGTATAAAAATGGTGCAAATGTCTCGGAGCGATATGCGCTCGGTACTACCAAAATCGACACTCAAAAACCAGAAATCGTAGCAAATTCACTCAAAATTACTCCGTCTGATAGTTCACTGCGTGCTGATGATCGTCGCATTTCCCCGTCAAATCCAACAAGCGCAGGGCAAAAAGATGGTGTGATTATAAAATACTCGTGGAAAGACACCAATCCATTTGCAGCCAAGGTACGCATTTTTCAAGTTGACGCCGCTGATAGCACCAAAAAAACCGAGGTTGCCTATCTTCAGTCGTGTAGTGTTGGAGGGGATGCTGTATCAAATTGTAGTAAATACTCGCACACATTTGCGTCAAATACTGCTACTGAGACAACGTTTACATGGGATGGTAAAGACAAAGGGGGAAATTATGTGGCTGATGGCAAATACGAGGTAGTTCCAGTCGTTATGGACATGACTTGTCGCAGTGATACCAAAACTGACTTTAGTTTTATCGACTACAATTATTGCAATAGCACTGAGGGCATCCCAGGTGAAGATCGTTTTTTCACGGTAGACAACTCAGGTGCAGCGATTGGTATTTCTTCGCCAGTTTCAGGGTCGTGGGTCAACAATCCAATATTTGAAATCAAAGGCGCAGTTGCCGGGTACAATAAAGCTGGACTCGAAGATCGTGACGCCTACAAATTATTTGGGTGCCAGCAAAAACCGGGCGTAGTGTGTGGCACTGCAAACGGTGACTATACAAATTTTACCGAAATGGCGTTTGATACCCTCAAAAACTTTGTATTCAAACCACTATTGACCATCGGACAAAACACCTTTGCATTTAAATCTGTTGACCTAGCGTACAACAAGCAGTCAAGTAATTTTTCCCTTAACTACGAAAACAACCCACCAGTTATCAATTCTATTTTGGTAGCAGCAAATAACTCAGGTGGAGCAGGAATTTACACCGCATCAGTAGTGCTACAAGACTCAAACCCGACTGCAAATCTGGCGCATGTCTCGTCGTTTTGGACTGGCACAAATCAACCTGGTCTCGATATTTCTCTGTTGACGCGGACTGCACCAACCAAGCCATGGACTGAGGTACCACTGTACAAAGATGGCGTAAACCTCACCGAGAGTTCACAATCCAACCCAAACTTACTCGAAAAGGTCAACTGCGCATTTGTCTCAGGATTTGCCGCAGATAATCCCGTTCGTTGCGATATCACGATGCGCAAAATCCAAATCGATGGTGACTATCAACTGTTTGTTAGAGTGCGCGATCGAGCTGGCAACCAAGTCTGCAATATTGACGATGTCGCTGTTCGTGAAATTCGCTGCGCCAACGCTCCTTTGATTTCGAAACCTGCAGCATTTGTTGTTGACACCAAGACTTATTTGACTGCACCTATTGTGTCTACAAATCCACGGTTGTCACGCATCGACCTCACCGTTGGTGGTAAAGTTGAGCGCAATACTACACTCAGTATCCTCAATCCGAGCACAAATTCAACACTCAATTTTACTATTCAAAACACGGGTATTCAAACTCTTGCGCCGCTGACACTGACGGTACTGTGTGCCGGTGAACAAATTGACGATGACCAAAATCCGCTTACTTCCGCTATCGAAGTGTGCGACTATTCGACCAAGCTTACACTCACTCAAAATCCAGTTGCAGGAACACCGCTTGCCAACCCTCTTCAGCTCACGGTTGTAGATGCCGCACAAAACAGCATTTCACGTACTGGGACTGCTCTAGTTGACACTGCAAATATAACCTTGGTTTCAACTCCGAGTACCTCGCTTATTTCGCCAAATGGTGATGGAAATGCAGACACCATAGCTTTTTCAAATACGCTCGCTGATGCTGCAAATGTTCCGATTGGGCTTATCAAATCTTGGACTACTACTCTCAAAAAAACAAGCGATAGCAGTATTGTCTGGACACAAACAGGAGTGCTCACATTGCCAAATCGCATCGACTTTGACGGCAAAGCAAACACTGGCGTTGACTCAGGAAAATACTTGGTAGATGCTGGGTACACCTATGCGCTCTCGGTTACGCGCACTATTGGTGGGCTTGATGTTGTCACTACGACTTCAGGTACAAACATCATTGCCAAATCAAACGTATTGTCTTCAGAAAATCCTACAATTACTGCACCGCTTGAGAACTTCACCACCACTAGAGGAGTCATAAACGTACAAGGTCAAGCACCAAAATCTACTGCAGACAACGTATGGTCAGTGACGATTTGTGCCCACAAAATTTCTGGAAACAATGTTTTAGATAGTGGTTATTTGCAAAGTGATCCAACTAAAATTGCCGCTTCCTGGTGTACTGATACCAACGATGTCTCAGTAACTTCGCGCACCGATACTTTTGGATTTTACTCAGGACTCGTGACTTTTGCAACCACCGACTCTAGCAAATACGCGATTTACACCAGAAGTTTTGATAAAAACGGCGTCAAATCTGGCACCAGCGCTGCGAGAAATGTACAGCTTGACCTGCTTTCAGCGTTTCGTTCAGTAGAAATAATCCCAAGTCTTGATGGTATTAACTCAGCTGCGGATATCGCGGCACTCACTGCAGCTGCGCCAACCAAAACTATTGATCAACTCAAGACGATTCAGATCAAAACAATGGTTTCGCAAAACGTGGAGGCGCTCGATTTAGATTTTGGTGCCTATGACAACATGATAGCACCAGGCTCACCAAATTATTGGGATATTACGATCCCGGGACGAAACCATATTGCAACCATCAACAGTATTGTAGAGCCACGCATTGCCTACAACACGCAAAGTGACCCAACCATCAAACGCGATATCACTGCTAAATACACAGGCTCTGGTGCTGACATCACAGCCAATTCGTACAGCGATCTCCGAGCCCGTTCAGATACTGCGATTTTGGGGTATCAAACTACATATCTCAACGCCACAGGCACACCTATATTTCCACTTACGATGTCCAACGCTCGCAAAGGTGCCTGCGCTGCCGCTGAGTGTCTCTGGACTATCAACTATCCTTATCCTGCGTGGATGACCGGTGGTACATTTGAAGTACGTCTGCGAGCCTATAAAGGTGATAAAGTTGAGGAGATTACGCGAGCAATTGCCATAAATGGACAAATAAAGATGGCACCACGTGTTTTGCGCCTCGACAAGCAAAATCTCACGACTGACTGCCTATCCAAAATCCTAAATTCTCAAATCTGCGATACTACACTCGCCGCATCGTACGCGGGGCTTGAAACTGCCGAAGAAGTATACACAAAAACTACCACAAATGAACTAGCTACCAATTTTTACACCAATACACCTCGTTTCAAATTGTGGGTAGGTGCCGAAGCCGATGCCACTATCCCGCTCAGAATTCGCAGCGGTTCTGGTGTCATCTCGACGTATCCGATTGTATTGAAAACCACCATCAACGGTATTCTAAAAGTCGCTTCAAACAACTCCGATTTCTCACTCGACCTTACCCCATATCGCACTATTGGTATCAAAACTGAGACATTTGAACTAGATTTTGGCTCGCTTTCACAACCATTTTCATCAACTATTACTACCAAGATAACACTCGATCAAGAAGCGCCCGCAGTTATCGCTGTGCAAACCAATGTCGCGGCTCCTTACACTGAGTTTTGCAGCTACACGACCTCAGCTGGATGTAGCATAGATCAGAAAAACTACACAAATAGTAGTGCCGTAAATCCCTGGATTCGCTCCTCTGCAAATGTCGTGGCATTTTCAACTACTGCTACTGAAGCCCTGCGTGACAGCTTTATCTCAAATGAGTTTGGCACCCGTGGATTTGCCATCAAGCCGTTATCATCTCAGTGCCGAGAACTCAATCAGCTATCTCTCAAAGACAACGTAATTCCGCGTGAAAACGTCACCAATTCACTATTCAATCCGAGTTTGGCTGAGTCGGTCGCAAATCCGCGCACTATTCCGGTATCACCCGAGTTATTTGCTGTTTGCCTAACTGAGTATCAGTCTTCACCTCAATCTCTAGCAACACTGTCATTTGCAGCTCCCACCAAGCAAACTGAGGGTCTGCGTGCACCGAGTATTTACCTCGAAGATTTGGCTGGCAACAAAAGTGTGACGTCAAATAGTGCGACGGCACTCGATTCGACACTCACTGCAATTTTTGATAATAACGACAAGCTGAAAATCGCCAACACACTGTCACGACAAATTATCGACACCAGCTTTATCCTAAATAGCGATGGCTCGCCAAACGCCACAAATTTTGCGCCAAATCCTATGTTTGATCCTGCAAACCCCGAGTCTACTACAAATGCGAAAGTGACTGCTACTGCACTAAACACCACTCAATTAGCGATTAAAAATGGTATGGGAGTTATTGGTGATCCATTGCCACAAAATTATCCATATTCGACGAGTTTTATTGCTCGCTCAGGACAAACTATCCAAAAATCTGCCCGCGGATTATCCCGTGATTTTACTCTCTTTGCTGACACTACTTTACCTGAAAAAGGCGAGTTTGATCTCACAAGTTTGGGACAATCGCAAGTTATCAAGGCACAACTTTTAACGCAACTCAATGCCAATGCAGTCACACAAACGCAGCTAAACACATCGCTCAATGCAAACTCTATCGCCGATGCATTTTCTGCGGATACCGTGTTTCCCGAGGATTCCCGCATCAATCGGGTAGGGCGCATCAATACTACACTTGCTATTTGTACCCAGCCACAAAAAGACATTATCACCACATATTGGAACGATATTGCCACAAAAACCCGTACCTACACTAGCTTTACGCGCAGCGAGCTCCCCGCGTGCAATCTACAAAACACCGATGGTTCAGCAAACATATCTCTGCAAAACCCCGCGTACCTGCCAGTGTTTGTGACTCGAGGAAATACTATCAGCTTTATCGGACAATCTGAACAGTACGCTCAAATCTCACTCCAGCTAACGACTCGATCAAATGGTATCGACACTATCCTGCCACCACAACTGCCACAGGTCTCTGGTCAAAGCTGTATCACGCCAGCAAACCGCACTGCAGCCATAGCCAATGGTTCGACTCAATCCGCGTATACTGCCAGCTACACTCCTGTCATCGCTCAGGCAGCATCAGGTGATGCCAAGAGCATAAAATCTAGCATGATAGTGAAGTCTGCGACTCAGTGTAGCTTTATATTTACCTATACATTTGGCGACGATGGCTCACAAGATGCCTCAAACACAGCCAAAAACTATGTCGAAGCTCGATTTGTAGTTAGTGACCTCGCAGGAAACCTGCCTCCAGTATTGAGTGGCACAAACCAACAATCCACCAACGGCTCCCAGTCAGTTCTAGTATACCACGACACCACGGCGCCTGCAGCCCCAATTCCGTTTACACTTGCCTCAAAACTCGACGTATCTGGCAACGAAATCGGCATCGTCACCGGCGACCAACTCATCACGACCGATTCATTTACCCGAGCTATCACCAACCAGCCCGAGCTCAGCACCACTCTCACTGGAGAAGCATTTGGCGATGTGTCAGTACGTCAGTTTTTCACAAACACTCTTAACACCCAAACCAACGCACCTCTGGCGATCACCAACTCGATCGTGACTAGAGACACCGCCACCAACCTCATCGCTACCCAAAACCAGCGTATCACCACACTCGATGCCACTGGCAAAACCATGCCACAACTGATTACTCTCCAACAAACCCCACTCACCATTACCCAGCCCAGAGACGACCAACGAGTAGCCGGGGACAACTGCATCCAAACTACCGACTTGCCAACTGCTGGTAGCTCAACCGGAATCAAAAACCGCCGAGTAGGTACCTGCAACGATGGCTACTACACCCTCACCAGCCAAGTAGCAGACAGCGCCGGCAATCACTCCCCCGTGAGCACCACAATCGGAGTAGAGCGGGACACGGTGGCACCAAATCCAGCCACAACTTTGACACTCTCCAAGTCAGGCAACCGGTTGGGCGAGACTCTAAACCTTAACTTTACCGCTGAAGCATATGCAAAAGCTCAGATTACTATTACCAACAATCAAGGATATGCTAATACAATCTATCGAGATATTCCTGCAACAGGAGTTATAACCTTAAATAATGTAGCAAATAAACTAACATGTGGAAACAAGCAATATGTTGCCTCTGTTAAAGTTATGGATCGTGCTGGAAATGTCTCAGATTCAGTCATATCAAATACGATTACTACTGATGAATGTCCTCGATGCACCACATCTGGAAATGGCGAGTTGTCGTTACCATTTACAACAAATTACTCTATCAATGGATACTTTGGACAATACGAAGATCAAGACTCATCTGGTGTTGGACATAATGGACCCCGTCATGGCGGTATCGACTATGGGTTATCTGCTGGCACATCAGTACTTGCTGCCGAAGACGGTATTGTAGAATATGCATATTATGGATTTACAGATAATTATGGAAAAACCTGGGGCAGTGTTGAGATTGAAGCTGCCAAAAATCGCAACGGGGGGCTCGCAAACTATGTGGCACTAAGAAATCCACAAAACGGTAGAATTACCATCTATGGACACCTTTCAAACAGCTCTGCATCAGTAACTCAGGGTCAGACTATCACACGCGGAACAAAAATTGGCGAAGTAGGCTCCACCGGATATTCAACTGGGTTTCACTTGCACTTCCAAGTGCAGACGGCCTCAACTGAATTTAAACTCCTCGCAGGACAACGGGTATCGGTGCGAGATGATCTTGTGTATACCTATCCAGACAATCCATTTAAATATCTGCCACTGACCAATACCAATCTTACGGCACTGCAAGAACAACAAACCTGCGCTAAATACAACGGATATGGCGCTGCAGAATTTAACCCTCAACGAGATGGCGATAAAAATGCATTGGCGACTATCACCGAAGATGAAGCACGAGGAATCATTGCTCAGTATATCATAAATAATACTGGTATTAGTACTGAAATACTAGGAGCAGTTGATCAACTCAATCCATCGAGTACCATCACAAATGACAACTGGAACTTCAAAAAATATCTCTGGGGCAACAATCAATCAAACATAGCGTATATTAAACCACGACTCAATATCTCAAAACAATATGAGGGATTTTACTCACAATTTGTAGGAAAGGTAACTAATCTTGCAAATCAAACAATTGCCTATCAGGGAATAATCGTAGTTAATCCTTATCAGAAAAAAGCGTATTTGGTGAAAAACGCTGTATATGACAAATATTTTGACAAGGCGGGTTCAGTAAATGTCAGTGTGCTCCAATATATTGGGGTGCCAAACATGGAAGAGGATTTATCGTCAATTTGGAACTATAAAACTGACAATCTTGGAAGCGTTGATGGCATATATACCGGAAATGCATGGTATCAAAAATTCTCGATCGGAACTATGGCGTCAGATACAACTCAACCGTATTATAATAATAGTGTTATTGATTTTCATAAGCGTGATGATTTATTTAAAGGACTTATTTCACAAAGTAACTACATCCCTCGTGATATAGGTGATATATATCTCAATACTGGTGGTAGTTCTGGGCAGTATAGATTTCCTCAATCAAATCCTGTTGACGACGATTTTAACACTAAAAACTGTGCACAAATGTTTGATGGAAGATTTACTCCTGATAAAATTGATACCTGCCCATGGGCACAATATGATGGTAAAAATATAGAGCAACTCTTATCAGTTGACGGCTCTAGCTGGATAAGTTCCCAAGAAAACCAATTTATTGCAAAGGGCACAAATCCAAACTTTAGACCAATCAAACTTAATGCAATCAAGGGCGGTGACAATCCAAACCTTAATGATAGTGCAAAACAAATATACATTACGCTTCACGGTTGGAATAACCTCATGGATGATATGAGTGCAACAGACGCTACCGACCTAAATAACACTTATATGCGTACATTGGCTCAAACTATACCTGCAAGTGTATTTGACACTGTGATTGACGTCGATTGGGGCCAAGCTAGCTCATATAAACTCCTGGGTAATGATTGTCCGGTATGCGTCGAAGGAGCAGCAAAGTGGATTGTACCAACCGCTGAAAAGATAGCTGATCGTCTATATCAGTATGGCTTGCGCGATATGTCAAAAGTTCACTTTATTGGGCATTCACTTGGTACAATACTTAGTGCCGAGATTGCCAATGCTTTAAATACAAAACAATATGTAGTAAACAAAGCAACTTTGATAGCTTTAGAGCCGCCAAACACCAAAGCATTTGCTTGGAACTCCAACGGTATAAACATAGATGGTAACAGAGGCAAATATCCTATTTTGGACACTGATTATTATCGATCTAAATTTAGTTGGTCGCGTGCATTTATGGGTACAGCTTCATCAGCAAATGATAATGGACTAGCAAATACTGCTCATGAGCAAATATTTATTGATTACAGCAATCAATGGCTTGGATTATCAAATATGATGAACGAGCACGGCTGGACGGTAAAAACTATGGTACAACTGATGGGCTTTAATGCACCGGTAAATACGGAACTTTCCAAAGTTATCCCGACCAACCAGGGCTTGCAAAACTACGCTCGTAACGTAACGGGAGTTATAACATCTCCGGGTTCAAATGAAGGATCTATGGCATATTATGAGAATATCAGTCCAAACGGCTTTGTACGCTCTGGTACCTCAACATCAAATACAATCAACGCTGCAATAAAATCTCGGCTTGGATTTTCAGCATTTGATAAAACGCTCAAACTCATTGGTGGAAGTGGTGCAGATGTATTTGCGACTGATGCGCGATCAGATAATATCACTCAAATTAGTGACTTTTCGACTAATGAAGGAGATACTATTTTGATCACGACATTTGACACTTGCCAAGCTGACCAAAACACTCCACGAATTTACTGTGCAAAAATAGGAAGTAATACCAACCAGATGGATCTTACAATTCAAACCAATAACGGTCAGCCAATGTCAGCAGGATATATCAAAGCTAAGTGGGATGCTTTTAAGAACGCAGCATTTAATGATAAGGATGAAGCACAGAAAGCGACTAACCCTTCCTTAAATTTCCCAAATGGAGATAGGATAGTAATATTCAAATAATTAATAATCTAAAAAATATGAAAAAAACGATTTTAGTAATTTTGATTGT
>JAYUUP010000057.1:0-12261 GCA_043754825.1 bacterium
CCGCAAATCGCAATTCCTAGATTGTCATCGTCCTCGAGTATTTTTTGAGCTAGTAACACTGCGACATCTGGATAATCGTCTTGCTGGTCGTACTGTGGATGGACATCGACTGCTGTGATTTGTTGTTGTTGGCAGAGCTTGAGAATACGATTTTTAAGCGTAAATCCAGCGTGATCAGCAGCAATATAAAGCATAAAATATAAAGTAAATTTAGCGAGTTGCCCAGCGTTCTGCTACCGTAACCAGTGGCGCCAATACGTCTGTCTGATGCACTGTGTCAAACCCGCCCAATACCGTCAAGAGCCTCTCAAATCCCATGCCGGTGTCAATATTTTTTGAGGTGAGTGGCACGATATCTTTTGGTTCACTTGAACTTGTTTTCTCCCCTGTATACTGCATAAATACGTGGTTCCAAATCTCAATAATCTGATTATCAATAAATTGTTCGGCCTCTTGTGGGGACATTTGCTGGATTTGTGTGACGACGGTATCAGGATCGTGGTGATTGAGTAGATAATATATCTCGCTGCATGGACCACAAGGCCCTCGATACGGCAATCCCCACCAGTTATCTTTGCCACTCCGCGCGGTGATACGATACAAGTATTTGTCGCCAATTTCATTTTTAAAATCAAATTCTGTGCCTACGTCTGCCTCTATTCCTGCAGTTGCAAACATTTTTTTCCAAGTTTCTATCGCCTCGTTGTCTTGTTCTACACTATCACCATCACCTTTGTACACCGTTACGAACAATCGTTTTGGGTCAATCCCGAGATAATGCGGCGACGTCAAAAACTCAAATCCCCACTCAATCGACTCACTCTTAAAATAATCTCCCAGCGACCATGTCCCGAGCATTTCAAAAAAGGTACAGTGCCGATTGTCGCCCACCTCCTCGATATCTGCGGTGCGGATGCACTTTTGCGAGTCTACGAGCCGATTGCCGTCAGGGTGAGTTGCGAGTCCGGAGAGATACGGTACCAATGGCTGCATCCCAGCAGTATTAAACAACACAGTAGGATCTTCTTTTGGCACCAGCGATGCGCTTGGGATCGCTACATGCCCTCGATCGGCATAAAAATCCAAAAAAGCCTGCCGCACAAACCGCGAGGTGTATTTCATACAAAAAATAGTAAAATACAGTTTAATTTTCGTCAAAGTATACCATGTGCACACCTACCACACTCTTATTTGATTGTGCAGCACATAATCTGCCCACGCAAATGGCTCCCGCAACAACGTACGGAGCGGTCCCAAAGTTTGAGATTTGCACCAACCCGACGAGGCTACCAACCAGTCCAAGCCTTGTTTATTTGCTACTGCCTGGGCTCGCGCGATGTGAAATGATTCACTTACAACAATCACTCGATTTCCCAACTTTTTTTCATCTACGATATTCTGTGCAAATTGTATATTTTCCCAGGTAGAGTTGGCGCGATTTTCTTCGATAATATCTTGCTTTGGGACGCCTTGTGCCACTGCAATTTGTTTCATAATTTGAGACTCGATGGCGCCATCCTCTCGATCTACTCCACCACTGACAATCAATGTTTTGACTACCCCAGAACGATATAAATCCACTCCTTTTTGCACTCGCTGCTCAAGACACACATTGACTTGCCCCTGGACGTAGCTTTTAGCACCTAAAATGACTACAACATCGGCATTATTTTTGTAAGTTTCATGATTTGCAAGCCCAAGCCAGGCAATAAAAACAACATACAAACCAACTAAAATGGCAATGGTTCGGATTGCCCAATATTTAAGGTGAGGGTTGATATGCACGATTACTGCGATTTATCCCATGAAATACTCCTCGTCAAACCACAAAAAATCCCGCTAGTGAGGGCGGGAAAATTATTTATGTAAAGGCAGGTAAATTTTGCAGGGCATTGTATTAAGTGCGTAAAAGGCTAGCTTTCTTGCAGTAATATATTCACCAAAATATGGGTTTTGCAGTTGAAATCGAATCATTCTATTTTCAAAATAAAACCAATGCATTTTTTTATCAGCATACAGCGTGTCAAATTCCTCAATTTCAAGATTTCCATTGAGATTTGGCTTGAAAATAATAATGTAAGATCCGTGACTAATGGGAACTAATTGCTCATTAATTCGCACCATAATTTTTTGGCGCTCAGCTTTTTGAAGTGGTACCAAGACAAGGGTTCCTATTTTGTAGTCTAAATCAATTACTTTCCGACACGGAGGCGACTTAAATTTACCAGATCGATATATTCTTGCAGTAGTCATATTGCCTCCTTGAAGCAAGATAATTAGTATCAATCACGCATATTTACTTTTGGCAAGAAAAAACCACTGCGTGGTGGAAATTTTGCATGGGACTCAAGATACTATACTGATTTATGCGTCGAAATTACCATATTTTGAACGATAGTAGAAGAGTATCCCGTGAGTCCGATAAACGCAAACACAAATAGCGAGATAAGCAAGGTCAATACACCATATCCGACGACCTCAGTATCTATTCTTATGATCGTATAAGTTTCCCTGACAAGCAGCCAAGATTTATTAAAAATATTTATACTATATTAAGTATACACAATATATGAAGCATTGTAAAGAAATTAATTTGGATACGATGCAGTTGACAATTAACGTTTTGCATACAACCACTTGTGACCGTATGTTGATTATTGTCGAGTCGCCGGCCAAGGCAAAAACTATCAAGCAAATCGTAGGCGCCAAGTACAAAGTTGAAGCGAGTGTCGGGCATATCCGCAGTATCTCGCAGGAAAGCAAGACTAAAGATGGGCGAAAATTAGAGATTAGTGGGATAGATATCGAGCACGAATTTGCCCCGATTTATGTAGTAGATGAGGGAAAAAAAGATGTCGTGGCGCGGTTGAGAAAGCTGGCAAAAGAGGAAAAAGAAATACTATTTGCAACGGATAGTGACCGTGAAGGTGAGGCAATTTCGTGGCATTTAGCTGAAGTTTTAGGCATCAAGGATAAAAAGTCGCTCAAGCGTCTCGAGTTTCATGAGATTACAAAAACCGCGATCAACGAAGCGCTTGCAAATCCGCGCCCCCTCAATGAATCGCTAGTGGAGGCACAGCAAGCCCGTCAAGTGCTTGATAAACTGGTGGGATTTGGATTGTCACCGGTATTGTGGACTGTCATGGGTAACCGCAATCTCTCGGCAGGACGCGTGCAATCTCCAGCACTATACCTGATATATTTGCGTGAAAAGGAAATCCAAAACTTTAAACCGGTGGAGTATTGGACTGTAAATGGACAGTTTGATGACGCCAAAAATACTGTTGCAACTCTACAAAAACTGGAAACGGGTGACAAAATTCCCGACTCCGATCAGATATTTGCGCTCAAATCATTTGCCGGTGAAAAAATAAAAGAAAAAATAGAAAATGCAGAGTTAGCACAAAAACTGGAGTCTGACCTCGTCAAAAATACTCGTTATAGTGTATCAAATATCGACTCTCGTGAGCAAAAAAACTCACCACGCCCTCCATTTACCACTTCTACTTTACAGCAAGCTGCCTCATCTCGACTTGGATTTTCACCAAAGCAAACCATGAGTGTTGCCCAAAAACTTTACGAGGGTATCACTATTGATGGACAATCTACCGGGCTGATCACCTACATGCGTACTGACTCGCTCAACTTATCAGCTGACTCAATCGCGAGTGCCCGTCAGTATATCACTAAAAAATACTCACAATTTTTGCCTGAGAAAGCTCAGTATTACCGAGGTAAATCCAAAAATGCTCAGGAGGCTCACGAGGCTATCCGCCCAACCGATCCCTCCCGTACTCCAGAGTCGATACAGTCCCAGGTTGATAATGCACAGTTTCGTCTTTATGACTTGATTTGGCGCCAAACGATTGCGTCGCAGATGACTGCTGAAATCCGAACTATCACTACCTTTGATCTTAAAAATGAAGTCAATACCGTATTTTCAGGATCGATGAGTGTCCAAAAAAGTGCTGGATTTCGTGCAATTCAACCAATGAAGCAAAGTGAAAAATCCTACAATTTGGCTGTCGGTGACACGCTTTACCTCGACACGGTATTTCAAAAACATGATTTTACGACGCCTCCAGCTCGGTATTCTGCTGCAAGTCTTATCAAAACGCTCGAGCAACTGGGAATTGGCCGACCGTCGACCTACGCCAGTATCATCTCTACATTGCAAGACCGCACTTATGTTGAAATCGCCGAAAAATCTATGGTTCCCTCAACTCTTGGGATGAAAATTGGAGAACTACTCGGCGAACACTTTGCCCAAGTCACCTCCAGTGAACTCACGGCACAAATGGAGGATAACCTCGACGAAATCAGCAACGGAACCAAACACTACGCGCAAGTATTGGGAGATTTTTGGCATCCTTTCAAACAGCAAATTGAACTCAAAAAAGTAGAACTTGGTGAAATACGCCAGCAGTATAAAACGGTAGGTGGTGAGAGTATTGAGGACCCTGCAGGTATTGGCGGTGAGATGATACTAAAGATTGGACGATTTGGAGAGTACTGGCAAAGTGTGTCTGACCCCAAAATCATGTATCCAAAAAACTTTCGAGAAATTGCAGTTGCATTGGCTGAAGCCAAAAAGCTATACAGCGATAAAGTTGCTGATTTGGTGTCGCCGGTATCTGGCGATCCACTGACAATCCGAGTATCCAAAGCTTCACTCAATGCCTACGTGGCCACGGAAAAATACACGGTTGGCAGCACTGAAAAAGCCTTGTCAATCACGACTTTGGAGGAAAAAGGTTGGACACAAGAAGTCGTAACTGAGCTATATCAAAAATCGGTAGCCGGTAAAGGTGGCAAAAAGTTTGGTAAGGGGCGACGCTTTTTTAAGAAAAAATAGTGTAGTTATTCTTGTGAGATACTAATAATATTTGGGTCACTACTCGAGATGATTATTAAATCGGTGTTTTCTAGCTTTTTACCTGATAATAGCACCGTTTTGTCATTAGTTTTACCTGAAAAATTTACTATATTATACGAAACTGAACTCCAGATCATCTGAGTTTGTCCGGTGATTCTATCAAACTTCCACAACTGGCAAAGCGTTTGCGCTATTTTACATTTATTGGATAAATAATACAAGGAGTTATCCTGTGATTTAGTGGCTGAAGCGGACAGCGGAGTAAAAAGACTGTCATCTTTTAGAAGTGGGGTTGCAAGTACGAGCTGATAACGAGCTTTGCTATAGTTTATAGTATCAGAACCATAGTTTAAAATCGTATAAGCTGCATTATCATCAGTAAATGTCTCGCTTGAAGCAGCCTTGGAGTCAAAAAAGTGGTCGGTGAGCGCAGATTTTACAACCCGGATATTAGTGATACCGTCAGTGCATCCAGTTAGTAACCACCAGACTTCACTCATGATTTGCGTGCTGGGTTTCGCAGTGATTTTTGGCGGTGAGTCGAGTTGGGTGAGTTGGCAGGATTGATTGAAAATAGTAAATATCGTAAATGATTGAGCTGGATTTATCTGCGCTACACGTATGAGTGCCGGTGTAGGCTTTGGATGAAAAAACACAGGAGATACCGGGATAGTAGGTGAAATCAGTCCCGCCCTAAATAACACAGTCGTGATAAAAATAAGCGACATCGTAGTAAAAAATAGGCGGGGTAGCAGTGAGACCCGAGCAATATTGCGGCGGATATTTGAAAAAAGGCGATCAGTGCTGGCAGAAAATGCGCTGGACATGTATCAAAATGATGCTGGCATGAAATATTGATTTTGCCAAGTGACTCCTCTGAGTGGTCTATATTGACAAGAACAGACATCTAACTCAGCTTGATCAGTAGTATGTCAGCTATCGAACAGATAAAACACCAGCGCACTTTTTGCATGATCAAACCAGATGGAGTGCAGCGCGCGCTTGTCGGAGAAATTATTTCACGCCTTGAACGAGCCGGACTCAAAGTAGTCGCCCTCAAGATGGTAACTGCCACTCCAGATATGGTTCGTGCGCATTATCCGATGAGTGACCAGGCTTGGGTAGATCGCCTTGGTCAAAAAGGGCTTTCCACATTTAAAGATCTTGGGATGGATGCCAAAGAGCATTTGGGAACAGATAATGCATCAGAAATCGGTGCTTCGGTTGCTGTGTCACTAGTGGCGTACATGACCTCGAGTCCGGTCGTTGCGATGGTAGTTGAGGGTATTCAAGCTATCGACATGGTGCGAAAACTCGCAGGGCACACCTTGCCGTTCAAGGCAGAAATGGGAACTATCCGCGGAGATTACTCAGTAGATTCACCAGCTGTTGCAAACGTTGAAGGACGAGCAATTCACAATCTTTTTCATGCGTCAGAGACAGTGGATGAGGCAAAAAACGAGGTCGAGCTTTGGTTTGGAAAAGGAGCTGGCGAGCAGTACTTGCTTGCAGGTGAAAAGGTAATGTACAGCAAAACGTACTAATATCGACAGAAGATACCGCCCCATATCTAATTATTTATCATGAATCAAGGTTCAGATGCTCATTTTGACTTCTCTCAACCGATTTCACAGGTTGACGCGAAGCCACAATCAGCTTTTGCTAGTTCTGGACTTCGGCGTCGCGCGCGCTCAGTGCTTGATGTGACTCATAAAGTATCAGTGTTTCAACACCGAGTGATCAGCTTTGTACTTTTAGTGATGTTGGTTGTGGTGATTTCGTTTGCCTTGATTAGTATTCAAAAATCAAAAGATAATGATGCTAAAATTCGCAGTGCTACAGTTATTTCTCAGCAAACACCGGCTATTTATACTGGAGATGGATATGCGATCCGCCTCTCAACCGTACAGCCATTTTTCCTGCGTAACGATCGTGCGATTGTGGATTCGAATATTTACAAAGACAAAAAAGCTATCACCAACACTTGGTATTTGCGCAAGGACAACATGGAGCAAAAACTGATGACAATAGAAACAATGGAGAATGTGAGCACTATTGACACCCAACAACTCTTTGATACGGCAAAAAGTAACTCAAAAACACCCGACGAAGCCAAGACTGTGATTCTAAAAACCAAACAAGGATTTGAAAGGGGGGTATTTTCGCAGACTCAAGAAATCGTGCGTAGCCCAAACAGTATTTACCTGATCACCTATATCGCTCCTGTATCTGCCGACCTTCTAATGATTCAAGAAGCGCTCCAATTTAACTAATTATTTATATGACAGTACAAAGACAAAAACTATGGGTAATGATTGTTATCGGCGTACTGGTACTTTCTCAAGCAGTATTGCTGTTTTTCGCCGCACCTCTCTTCAATGCACCCGGACGAACTATTGGTACCAACCAAAATCAAGCAGTCACTGAAGTTTACATCAAAGCTCGCGTTATCCAGATTATTACTGACCAAGAAACTGAAGCTTCGCCATCAGCCGAGATTACCATACAGCGAAATTTTATACAGAAAATTGAAGTATTATTTTTAGAAGGATCTGAAAAAGGTCAAAAAAAAGAAATTAAAAACGGCCCCATTCCAATCGCCTTTGAGAACAAGCGCTATCATGAGGGTGACACGGTGTTAGTGCTCAAAAGCTCACTGGCAAATCAATCTGATAGCTACCTTATATTTGACAAATATCGACTGGACGCACTGTGGATTTTGGCAGCGTTGTTTGCACTGCTTACTATAGTTGTAATTCGATTTAAGGGAGTTTTATCATTGCTGGCACTAGCAATCACCATTGCAATCGTATCATTTTTTACCGTTCCACAACTCTTGGCCGGCACCAATACACTAATTGTACTGATCATTTCAGCGATTTTTATCGGGGCAACCTCGCTGTATCTCGCTCACGGTTTTTCTCGTCGCACTTCGCTGGCACTACTTGCTATATTTATCGCCTTGTTGATATCTATAAATTTAAGCGTGTACTTTATCCAATTTGCAAATCTTTTTGGTCTTGGGTCTGAGGAGTCACTATATCTTCAAACCGGACGATTTGGTAATCTCAATATCCGTGGACTCGTCTTATCGGGCATCGTGATTGCGAGTATTGGAGTGCTCGACGACGTCGCTAGCGCTCAGGCAGCCACGGTGGAGGAGCTAAATCGCGCCAATCCAAATCTTAGTGTTGGGCAGCTTTATCGCCGAGCTATGAAAGTTGGAGGAGAGCACATCGCCTCGATGGTCAACTCACTGTTGCTGGTATTTGCCGGCGCGTCACTCACGCTATTTATTCTCCAGTTTGCTTCAAATCAACGTCCAATTTCAGTCACAATAAATACCGAGATGGTCTCACAGGAAATTATTTCATCACTAATCGTATCTATCGGGCTTATTTTGACGGTGCCAATTACTACTTATCTGATGAGTGTGTTTAGCAAAAAAGACTTAGTGTTGCAAAAAAGTAAGTAATTTAGAAGTAGCGTCTTGATAAAACGTAGTATAATTGAAAGTAGTTATTGTTAGGGTTGACTCAGACTCGAGCATAAGTTTGGCAAACTCAATCGGGTCATCGCTACTAGCAATCACACCGCCTAAATGATTGGAAAATGCAGTAGATATGAGGGTTTTACCACGGCTAATTGCCTCGAGCGTTTTAATTTGAAATCCGCTACCGACAATAGTAGGATTGACTACAACGCGATGAGTGGCAAACAATTGTTCAAATGCAGCATCGTCCAAAAACCCCGTATAATTGATATTGGGGTATTTTTTTGCTGCATTTACGAGAATATCAGCATGGTCTTTGCCGGCAACCGTGATCCCAAAATTGCTCGGCAACAGCGGAAGCACTTGCTGTATAAGCCACTCAAATGATATCCGATTTGGCTCAAATGTGAGGTTGGTGGTGAGTAGTGCACCACGTGCATCATGCTTTGTTTTGATTGGTTTTGGCGCGAGAAAAGGGGGGCAAACCTGTAGTATTTTACCCGAAAGCTTTGATAATTCCTGGGCATCGGTGTTGGTGAGTGCTGCAAGATGTGTCTGCCGGCTCAGGATATTTTTTTCAAATACACGGGTGCGCAAAGCATCCCATTTATTCTTAAAACCACTACCACTTTGCAACAATCGATACTCGACATTGACACAAAGTGTGTGATTTTTGGGACTTCGGTGATATTTTGCCGGAATAAGTGCGTTGGCCCACATCGATGTGCAAAAAATGGTAGAAATATGATTTGACTCAATCAATTTAGCGATCTCACTTTCCACAAATTTATGATCAATCAATGACCAATACCGCGGATAGATACTCAAAAATCGCGTTAATTTGGCTCTTGGTGTGGCTTGGTGCGCGATGTGAGGCACTTCTGTCACACTTTGGCAATATTGAGCCAAGTGAACGGTGGATTGGGTGGATTGATTGTCATCGCGAAAATGCACCAAGTGTATCAAGTAGTGCTGGCTCAAAAACTGGAGGTACGAAAGATCGAGCATGCAGCCACCGGTAGTTTGGGCGGGAATAGCACTAGTGACGAGCAACAATTTTGGGAGTATCATGCGAGTAAATAGGTGATAAATGCAGCATTTGAGGAGGCATCAAACTCACCCGAGGTATTTTTAAACTGGTCGAGTTCTGCTTGCGTGGGAAAATCTAGCGTCATAATCCGCTGCCATACTACTGAGATAATTGCGCTTAAAAGCTCAGTTTCCTCTTCGCTAATTGGGTGGTCGATAACCACAATACTGACATTGCTGCGGTGCGCATCCACAAATTCGAGTATGCCATGCTCTACCGTAAAGTCACTACCAAACGTGCGTGAGTTTTCAATGAGAAGTTTGTAAAACGCCAGTTGGCGATAGTATTTGGTGCGCTTGAGTAGGTCGCCCGGCTGTTTGTCTGTAAGATGAAAAGACTTGCCAGTTTTATAATCAATTGGGACAATTTTTTTAGAGAGGTAATCTATCTGCATGCGGTCAATTTTACCGGTTAACACTGCGTTTTGTACCACTACGTGCTCCGGTGCAAAGTTTTTTTCGCACAAATCAGTTGCATTGAAACTCTGCGCGCGCTGCGTGACATAGTGTCCTAAATTATCTCGTCCTTGCTGGCAAAAGTGTGCAAAGTCAGTCGGCGCCAATCCCCGAGCGCGTAAATCCTTCTCAAATACATCTTGTAAAAAATCGATGCTTGGCACTGCTCCCGTTTTTTGGATACTGCGTGATAACACCTCGAGTGCGGTGTGGATAGAACTCCCATATGCTGGCTCAGCCTTGATTGCCTGGGGAAACCTCAGTAAATTTTGCTCCAAAAAGTAATACGGTCCCCCACGTGTCAAGTCCAAAAAGTTATTGAGGTGAGTGACAGAAAGTTTGTAGTTTTCGAGAATGCCACGTAGAAGCGATGTCTCGCTCGGCGTGTAAGGTGCTGCGGTGATGGAGAGCATCTCATTGTGCAACATTTTGATAGTGTCGTGCACGGTTTGTGGTATTTTTTGCACAGGTATTGCTTCAGCCAAATATCCGATTTGCTCGATATTTTTATTTGCAACACTCACTGAAAAGGTAGAAATAATCAGTTTTCGCTTGGCACGCGTCAAAGCGACAAAAAAGAGGCGTAGTGCGTCGTCTTGATCGTCTTTTTCAGCGATGAGTGGCAAGTTTTGGGGAAATCCAATTCTTTGCCCGTGTCCAGGCTTAAACCAATCGCTTTGCGTTGCATCTACTAAAAAAACATATTCAAACTCAAGACCTTTGCAACCGTGAGCTGTGAGTAGATTGACTGAACTCGACGCTTGATTAAATGGCGAAGTATCCATGATTTGCGACTTGACACTCTCAACTTCAGAGATAATTTGCAGTAAAAGCGTCAGGGATACGTGCTCAGTATGACGCATCGTCCGCACAAATTCCAACAATGCTCTCACGGCTGACAAAAATGATAAATAGTGGCCTTGTTTTTCGACATCAAATATATCGTCAGAGCCAAAATAAAAGGACTTAAAAGGTGAGGTAAACTCGGTACCATCAGCCAAAATTAGTGTAGTAGCTCCGGTGAGGTAGTTAAATAGTTGCTGGGCCGGGGTAGTCTCGGCGAGGGTTGAAAGTTCAGTGAGGTAAGTGAGCACGGACTTACTTTGTGTAAAATCACCATTTTTTATGACTTCGTACCAAGAAATACTGGTACTGCTGGCCTCAACTGCAATCGCAATAATTTGCTCGCGAGGAATTTGCCAAAACGGACAACGCAAAATCTGCGGCAAGAGTTCAAACGCGATTTTTTTATTGTTTGAGATACTATGTAAAAAAGTTAAGTGGTTGAGGAGCTCGATGACGTAGTTATTTTCTAGGACATTGAGTCGTTTTTGATAAAAATAGGGGACGCGCGCATGATTGAGGTGTGGTACCAACCCAGTGAGCGACGAGTGCTTGCGGGCGATAACCGCGATGTCTTGGGGGGGAACTCCAGTTGCCAAAAGCTCAGCGATACGCGTGGCTATATGCTGATACTGGGAGAGTTGGGTGGTGTACTCCAGGTACTCAATTGGCTTTTCTTCGATCTGTTTTTTGCTGCTAACGAGTTTTTTTTCTGTGTCGAGTCGCTGTGTCGCATTGGAAATAATCCCAGTTGCGAGGTCGAGTATTACCTGTGGCGAGCGGTAGTTTTCATACATTGCGATACGAGTACTCTGGTCATAGGAAGAGGTGAATGACAGAATATTTGAGACATTTGCCCCTTGAAACTTGAAAATTGCCTGGTCATCATCACCTACTACCATCAGGTTTGGATTTCCCTCGTGTACTGGGTGATCAGTGAGTAGCTTGATAAACTCGAGTTGAACTTGGTTAGTATCCTGAAACTCATCGACGAGTACATATTGATAGCGTTCTTGATACTCATACCGTAAATCCTCATGTTCCTGGAGTGCTGCCACGACCTTGATCAGCATATCCTCATAGTCAAACCAGGCGTTCTCAAACAAGGCTTTTTGATACTCCCGATACACTGTTACAATATCCAAGTATTGCTCGTGCTGCGAAAGATATCGCCACGCAAACACCGCATTTTTTTTCTCGATAAACTCAGTCTTCCACTTAGTAATGGCGGTCGTCTTGCCAGTAGTTTCAAACTCTGAAAATGCGTTTTTGAGTCGGGTCATACTCAGCGTACCAAAATCATCCCACGATCCAAGTTTTTCACAGCAATACTCTTGGCATAGCTCCAGCAGTGTCATAACCCAGGCAACGTTATTTTTACTAATCTTTTTTTCCGGTAAGTGGGCTAAAAAATCGAGTGTTTTAAGGCAAAAATCATTGTTTTTAGTCAATAATGCTTCAAATTCGTCGGGCGTCACCATTTCTTTTTTGAGGTCTTGAATAC
>JAYUUP010000058.1:0-4018 GCA_043754825.1 bacterium
TACTGATGAATCAGCACAAGATACGTGATACTTTCGCTTGGTTTTAAAACGTTTGTTGTACTTTGAATCAAGCTTGATTGCTGAAACATTTACTACGAGTGCTTTTTGCATCTTGTTTGAAGCGACGATCCCACTGAGAGTTTTTTGTGTAGCCATGTCAGATAAAATTAAAATGAATAGTTGGTCAGTTTATCGCCGAGATACAAGTACACACGGACTCCGATTACTCCGGCAAATGTGTGACAGTCAACGTGGCAGACATCGATTTGGGAATCAATAGTGTGTCGAGGAATCGAACCAAATGTAAACTCTTCTTTACGAGCGATATCAGCGCCGTTGAGACGTCCTTTGATGACGATTTTTGCACCGAGCACACCAGCATAGCGGATACGGTCGATATAGTTTTTAGCGACTTTTCGAAACGGAACTCGCTTTTTAAGTGCAGAAGCGATATCTTCAGCAATAACTTTTGCCGATCGATTTGGATCACGGAATTCTTGGATGGAAAGCTTAAGGTCTTCAGAAAGTTTGAATTTTTTGATGAGATCTTGCTTGAGGCCATTGATGAGCTCACCTCCACGACCGATGATAAGTCCTGGTTTTGTCGAGTGAATGATAATCTCAAGTTTTCGGAAAAAGCGACGAATCTCTACTTTTGCAACCCCGAGTCCATATAAACGTATGTCTAAAAACTCACGCAGCTTGTAATCTTGCAACAGCACTTTGCCGTACGTCTTTCCATTGGCAAACCACATGGATTTTGGCGTCGAAACAATACTGGCGTTTTTGTTCGTCGTGTTGGCCATCTTCTGCTTGGCGCGAAATAATTCTACTGAGATCTTTTGACCCATAAATACTACTAATCTACTGAACTAAAGCAAGATTTGGAGAATTGTCAAGGTATAAAGCTGTCACCATCGCAACCACTACGAAATTTTTTGTAAGTGAAGTCCGATTTTGTATTTAAAATTATTAAAGGAGTCTGCCATTCCCACTCTTGTCAGAAATCTAGTAACTCATACATTAAAAAATTGCTAAGAATACGGATCCCCGAATCGAGTCCAAGCATGACATAACAGCAATTTTTTAGATTATTTTACTCCCCACAATGACACACCCAGTATCGGTTATTGGCACTTGTGCAAACAAAAAACCCAGCGCGAGGCTGAGAAATTTGTGTGTTACTGAGTATTTATAACAATTATGGTACTAATACCATATCAATCACATGAATCACGCCGTTATCGCAAACAATATCGGTTTTGACTACATTTGCATCGTTGACCATGACTTTTGAATGGTCATCGCTTACTGAGATAGTCACTGACTCACCACCTACTGTTGGCACCTCGGCTCCGTCCATTTCGAGGACTTGGGCTGCGCGCACATCACCCGAAACTACATGAAACAACAACAATTTTTTGAGTTCCTCGGGATCGTTTTTAAGATCTTCCATTGTTTCTGGGTCAATCTTTTTAAACGCCTCATCGGTTGGGGCAAATACCGTAAATGGTCCTGCACCCTTGAGAGTGTCAATTAACCCCGCAGTTTTGAGGGCGTCTGCGAGCATAGTGAAATTTCCGGCCGCTACAGCGGTATCTACAATGTTTGGCATAGGACCCTAGTTATAAATATGATAAAGATTTGTGTCAAGTAATTTTTTGTATTTGTAAATGATTTATTTTTAACATTATTTGGCAGATACAGTCGATACTGCCAATTTAACCATGAATGCGAGCGCTACATCCTACGATTTTGCTACAAGTTAATTAATAAAATGCAATGGGCAAAATATAGCGAGTATACGCTCTACAAATTTTCACATCCTCATTGTCAGGATTGAGTCGTGTACTGCTGTCATTTTCCGCCCAAAGTCCATCGAAAACTCCATGGCAGTACCGCGACACATCTTCATTAAATATATTTATGCGCTTTTTATCAGTGCTCCGCGCATACGAAATATTTGAAACGTTTTGAGTTTGATATACTGGACCTACCCCAAAATACAGCTGCTCGGTACCAGCAAAAAATACTCGAAATGCAGTACTCCAGGTGTAAAGCGCAGTTTGCAGTATATCATTTTTTCGGATCTCTACCGTAGATTTGCCGCCTGAATTGGCATTTTTTGCACTAAATCCGTTGGCGCCAGTATCTGGAAGCGTTTCTGTCTTAAATCCAGCAGTTACGGTAGTTTTTATGCCGGTTTTTTGCGAAATATAGGCGTTAATTGTTGCTAGTGATTGGTCAATATGATCAAAATAAGCAAACTTTTGTTCGTCTTTTCCATACAGTACATATGATAATACAGGGTTTTGATCACCCAGGTCTTTTCGCTTGGCTTCATCAACCAGGATATATTTGCCACCTGCCAGTGCAATTGTCGGCATACTAGCACACCCCCCAGTTGACCAAAACGCATCCTTTGACACCGTCGTCAGCTGCCAACCCTCTGTCATATTTGCCTGGATAAGCTCGGGTTTCTCTGAGTTGTATTGATCGCCCTTGATTATCGTAGACACAAAGTAAATACTATGGATGCTATCGGCGTTTTGAGAATTGGTAGCTTGGTAGAGCACATTGGTAAAACTACGATTTGTGACACTGACATCCTGATACACCTCGCGAGATTTGTTTTCCCACGGAATACCAGGTAATACAACAGGCTGAGAGCTCGCAATTGGCGCAGCAGAACTGGTTGCTACTGAAATTGAGGAGGCAGACGATGATAACGAGGTACTCACAGAAGCACTAACGCTATTCACAACGGCAGATTTTAGATTATATTTTGCCAAGACTGCTTTACCGATTTTTTCACCGAGGATGAAACCCTGCTCGTTGTCTTGTGGAAAGTGAATACCTGCTAAAAGTCTAGAATCTCTGGCCTGAGCTGCATCTTTCAAAAACAACTCAGCTTTTTCGGGATACAGCGCCCCTAAAACTTCGGCAGCAGCGCGGGATATCGTACTATGGCCACTGACATATCCAGGAAATGGTGGATTGTTCATCGCTGTTTTAATACTCGCGTCAGCCATGTTGGGGCGCTCCGTCCAGTAGGTGTATTTGACTTTCCAACACTCCATAAAGCTATCGGCCAAAGTTTGGGAAAGCAAAGCATAATCACTGGCGCGTCTGGCTTCGTCTGATAGACTATCTCCGATAACATCACGATACCGGTTGAGCCAAATACCTGAAGGAGTCTCAGTTCCTGGCGTACCGCCCCAAAAGTTGATGAGAGCACCGTCGGCCGTAGTGCGCTCAGCGGAGGCCTTTTTGGTTGCTGCGATCTGAGCTGCATACGCTGCACCATCAGCAGGGGTGATCGGTGGCGGCACTGCAAAATCGGTGTCTTTATCTATAATCCAGCGCTGCCATGATCCGGCTGTCGGTGCAAAGGGTGAAGTCCCCACCCATTTTCCCGGACCAGCAGGAAACACCAACGCGGGTGCCACATTATAAAACACATCGGTCTTTTCTTGAGTTTTGAGCTGGTTGAGTATTTTAGTTTCATTGTCATTGAGCGTTTGTGTTGATATCATTGCATTAGTTTTTTCCAGATATTTAGGATAGATTTGGTTAATAATCTGGGTGGTTGCAAATGCTGCATGATTAGTATTATTGACGGCTTGGAGAGTGTTTTGATAAGTCACAGCGACATAGGCATAAAATCGAGCGGCTGCAACGGGATTTGGCTTTTCCGCACGCACAATTTCCTGAGCATAATCAATCAATTTTTGAATATGCGGTGTGGAGACAGTGAGATCAGTAGCTGGCGGAGTTGATGGCTTTTTGGTCAACTCGATAGTGGCAAATACCGTGATGCCGACAATGAGAAATAGAGCAAGTGCGCCGAGAACGAAAGGGCGGTATTTTTTGAATTGGATCATATAAAATGAATAGGTGAGAAGGGCTGTATCAATATAATATGGAGTATACAAACTAAAGTAACTATTGTCGATGAGAGTGCTTTTGGTGGGTGCATCGTCTAGCTTGTCGCCAGCACTTAGTGCCAGAATTTGAA
>JAYUUP010000059.1:0-12157 GCA_043754825.1 bacterium
AAAGGCTATCTCAGGTGCATATCGCCGCGAGTTTGGTGATCGTGAAAAGTCATATACTGCTGAGTACGATGTCCTTTCCAACAAATACAAAGTCTACGAAGTCGTCAAAGTAGTCGAGCAACTCGATGATACCATGAACGAAAAGCGTGAAATTAGCATTGTGGACGCGCGTCTCGAAAACCCAACGCTTCAAGTCGGTGATGAGCTTCGCCGTGACCTTGGAGTAGAAAAAGAAGTTGGATTTGGACGCATTGCCTCGCAAGTTGCCAAGCAAGTTCTCATTTATACCGTCAACAACATCAAGCACACCAAGATTTTGCAAAAATTTAAAGAGTTTATCGGGCGAATTGTCACCGTCGAAGTAGATGCGTTCAAGTCGGGCGGATATATCGTCAAGCTCGGGCAGGGTGTTGACCAAACCAGTGGCTACCTCAACAAAGAGGACTTGTTGCCAATCGATCATTTCAAACCGGGTCAGCTGGTCAAGGCTCTAATTGTAGATATCATAGAGGATGAAAATAAGGGATCAAAAATCAAGCTTTCGCGTTCAGCACCTGAGTTTGTAACTGCCATTATTGCTAAAGAAGTACCGGAAGTTGAGGCGGGCACGGTCAGTGTAATCAAAGTTGTTCGTGAGGCTGGAAATCGTACGAAACTCCTCGTCAAAGTATCAGAAATTGAAGATGCAGGAGATATCGATCCAGTTGGAACTATCTTGGGACGCCGCAACGTCCGCTTGCTCAACATCATGCGTGAAATTTCTCCATCATTGCAGGAAAAAATTGATGTCATTGAGTACTCAGAAAATCTTGAGGACATGGTAGCCGATGCACTCGAACCTGCTGAGATCGAGAAAATCGACTTTGAGTCTATGCCAGATGGTCGTACCCTCGCCCAAGTATATTGTTTTGCTGATGAAGCAGCTTTGGCAGTGGGAAAACGTGGTGCAAATGTACGTCTCGCCTCACAACTCCTCAACGTCGAGATCAAAATCAACTCTATGGAACAAGCGGGAGCTACTGCTCACTCACCTGAAGTCGCCGCTGAGTAAAAAAATTGCTTGATCAAACCTGACTTGTAACGTATACTATTGACACAATTAACAAAAATATTAATTTATCACGCAGTTATGAAAACAGATAATTTTCACGTAAAGCAATTTTTTGCTGAGCTCTTGGGTACCTTTGGGTTTGCCCTCATTGTTCTTTTCGCAACATTGGTCAAAGCTGATGTCGCATTTCTTGCAGCACTGTATCTTGCGGTATCTGTCTACACATTCTCGTCTGTGTCAGGAGCGCACCTCAATCCTGCAGTTACACTCGGTTTATTTAGTGTACATAAAATTAGCGCAAGAGAGGCTGTTGGTTATATCACTTCGCAGTTTCTTGGCGCAATCTTAGCGCTCGTTTTGTACGCGTTTGTTACCAACAACTCAACAGTACCATCTATCTTCAGTAAAGGATGGGAGCAGGACATGCAAAACATCCTCCGCGTATTTTTGTTTGAGGCAATCGGTGCAGTATTCTTTACTATCGGTGTTGCTGCAGTAGTCTGGAACAAAGTATCTACCACTGTTTCAGGAGTAGTGATTGGAGGATCTTTGTTTTTAGGTCTTACATTGGCGTCGTACATGGCATATGTCTCCGGATATTACCCATCGTATCTCAATCCAGCCCTAGCACTTACCAGTGGCTATCTCAATATGGGATATATCCTCGGACCAGTAGTAGGTTCGATGCTTGGTATGAACCTTTATCGCTATATTGCTACCAATGAATTGGATGTAGTTGAAGAAGTTGCTCCGGTATCTCCAATGGCAAAAATGAAGAAATAAAATTTTCATTAAAATCTAAATCAATCAGCCTAGTGCTGGTTTTTTTTGCGCTCAAAGTATATAGATATATTGTCACTGTGAGGAACGAAGCAATCTAGAGCCCAGGTGCAATATCGTGCTCACCTCGAGCATTCAGTGCAAAGATTTGAACACTAAGCTCAAATATCGAACAAAGTCCGATTTTTGGACTTAGCTTATCAAATTTTGCGTACTGACTGCGATCGAGGCAGCAACTACCTCAATCCACACCAGGCCATGGCTAGGGCGTCTGCGGCGTCATCTGGTTTTGGGATTTCATCGAGTCCATAGTATTTTTTGACCATGGTTTGCACTTGTTTTTTTTGTGCACGTCCAAAGCCAGTGATAGTTTGCTTGACTTGCAGCGGTGTCAATGAACGGATTTCAACGCCATGTGCGCAGAGAGTCTGCAGTATCACCCCCCGTGCCTGTGCTACCGAAATCACTGTCTTGGCATTTTTAAAGAAAAATAAATCCTCAACTATCGCCAAAGTAGGGTGGTGCTTTTTAAGTAATTCGGAGAGATCATCGGCAATTTCACAGAGTCGCTGCGGCATAAATTCGGCTGCACGCGCAGTTGTTGTGATTACTCCATAGTCAATTATTTTTGGAAAACGCCGTGTTCCCGCTACACATGCAAATCCTACTGTCGCGGTTCCCGGGTCAATACCGATAATCATACCAATATAAAATGTTATTTTTTTACTGTTGTCATATTACGATTTTTTAGCTTGACAATTGTTTCATTTGCGTGAACTATACCGATATGCAACTAGGACTTATAATCGTGCTTATTATTGTAGTGGTACTAATGTTCTTGGTAGTTGGTGTTTACAATCGCCTGATCAAATTTAAAGTGCAAGTACAAGAAGGCGCCTCGGATATTGATGTCCAGCTCAAGCGTCGCTACGACTTGATTCCAAACCTGATCGAGACAGTCAAAGGATCAGCAAAGTTTGAACAAGAAACACTGCAGCAAGTTATCAATGCGCGTCAACAAGCCATGTCAGTAGGTAGCGAGATTACCGCTGAGAAAGTAGCCGCTGAAAATCAGCTTTCTGGTGCTTTGCGTCAACTTTTTGCTCTTTCAGAGGCATATCCAGATCTCAAGTCAAATCAAAACTACCTGCAATTGCAAAACGAGCTCACCAATACTGAAGATCGTATTTTGGCATCACGTAGATTTTATAACTCGGTGGTATCTGATTACAATTCATATCAAATCCAGTTTCCGGCAGTGTTGTTTCGCTCAATGGCAGGTGCTAAAGAAGAAAAATTCTTTGAGCTTGAAAATCCTGAAGTTGAACGCAAAAACGTACAGGTTAAGTTCTAATTTTGCTTTAAATCATTTTGTGACCTTATAGTGCTAATTGTACAATAACTCCAACTGTCGTCCTTGGATACGGAGGTGGGGTTCCATATTAATTCTAATACCGTGGTCAAACTAAAAGCTTACAATTAGCCAATATGACTAGGCTATTTGACATAGCATAAAAAGTGTGATATCACTCCTTATCTAACGATAGAGCATAGTTTCTTAAACAATGAGGTTGTTCTGCCCATTTTATCATAATTTTTAGGGGTGGACGCCTCATTTTCTTTGCCCAAAAATACTATTTTGACTGATTTTGTTGTCTCAAATAATCAAATCTGCCTTGTACACTGTTGATTGGATTGCCTTTTAGCTTTTCAATTTCTTTCTGAAGTGAGCTAATTTTTTCGTTCATTCCGTCAGTTCCGTTGTACATGTCACCTGCGGCTGCTGCGTAATTTACCTTAAGATCAGACAATTCTTTTTGCATCGTTGACTTGAATACTCTGATTTCTCGAGTTGTTTTGTCTTGTCCGACGCCGAGCATATCAATCTGGGACTGAAGTTCATCGATACGCGCTGACTGGTCATCCAAGCGATTGCTGATATCCTCTTTGAAAGTCTGCTCCTTTTTCGCAAAGTCTACCCACGAGTCATTGAGTGTGATCATGCGCGCTGCGATTTCATCGACGTAGTTGAGCAACTCTTCTTGAGAGAGTACGGTATCCATTACTTTTCGGATAACCTTGTCCTGATCTTCTTTTTGTTTATTGTACTCGCTGTAAATATTTTCAAGGACACTCTTAGTTTTGGTAGAGCGCAATTCCTTAAGATCTACAAATCGTGATTTTTGGGAACTCATCTCGACTACTTTTTCAGCATGGCTTTGGCGGGCTTGATCGGGAGTTTGCTGTGGTTTGCGTTCCTGAGGTGCGTCTTGGCCTTCTACAAAACTATATTGTCCACGATTACCTTGCTGTCCCTGTGGCTGATTTTGACCTCGATTGTCTCGTGGTTGTTGGCTATTTTGCTGATTATTTCGACTACCTTGCTGCGCTGGTGGCTGACTTTGCGCTTGTTGTTGATAGTTGGTTTGAGGGCGATTTTGCTGAGATTGCTGCTGAATATTTTCGCGTGGTTGCTGATTTTGCTCTCGTGGCGGTTGTTGTTGAGGTTTTTGCTCTCGTGGCGGTTCGTTTCGAGTTGGTTTTGAATCAGTTTCTTGAGAAAATGAATATTTTGGCTCGGCCTCAGTACGTGGCGGTTCGTTTCGTGGCGGCATTTGCGCATAATCTGGCTCTGCGGTAGGTACTGGTGGTACTACTGGTGCAGGAGGAGGTACTGGTGGTGGTACAATAGGAGTAACTTCTGCTACAACTGGTGCAGGCGGCGGCGTTATGGGTGCTGGAGTAGGCGCAGGAGGAGGAGTTGTCGTTGGTGCGGTTTGTTGCTGCTCTTTCCAAAGCTCGTGCAGTGTAGTGACAAGTTCGTCTTTATCGTCAGGCGTAGCGGTGTTGAGCCAGCTAAACCATTCTTGTTGTTCTTGGGATGTGAGAAATGTCGAAGCACGGATTGATTGCATCGGATCATTTGGGAATCCGTCGGTAAATTGTGTAGCCATAATCTAGATTTTTGTTCTATGCCCACTATTATGAACAGTATTTTAAATTTTTGCAAATGGTTTTTTTGCCAATGTTAATTATTTTCACTGAGTACGGTGATTTTAGCACCTAAAGTATTGAGTCGGTGCGCGATTTCCTCATACCCACGATTGATTGAGTAGACATTGCGCAAAATTGAGGTACCGGGCGCGGCGAGCATTGCAATGAGGATGATCATGGCAGGGCGCAGCGCAGGAGGGCACGCAATTTCTACTGCTTTAAATTTTTTGGTAGGTCCAGTGACGTATACACGATGTGGATCAGCCAAGATCATATCCACACCAAGCTTTGCCAAATCCATATAATAAATGGCGCGATTTTCATATACCCAGTCGTGAATTAGTGTTTCACCCTTGGCTTTGGCTGCAATTGGCAGAAAAAATGGCAAATTATCGATGTTGATACCCGGGAATGGACGAGCCTCGATATGCTCTGGCAAAGCTTTAAGATGTGAAGCAAAGGTCGTGATATCTACTAGCTTTGTAAATCCATTGTATGACAAATAAGGCTTGGATTGTTTGTATTTAAAACCCATTTTCTTCAGTTTGTAGAGTTCGAGCTCCAAAAATTCAATTGGACAGCGCTGGATAGTGATACTGGAGTCAGTAGTGATGGCCGCCGATAAAAACATCATACTCTCAATCGGATCTTCACTGACATAGTGCTCGATATCTTGGTTGATTTGACTCACTCCGTGTACGATGAGCGACGTCGTCCCAACACCTTCTATTTTTACGCCTACACGTTGTAAAAATAAGCATACATCCTGCACCATATAGTTGGGCGATGCAAAGTGAACAGTGCTTTTACCGGGGATTTTGGCTAGGGCGAGTAGCAGATTTTCAGTGGGCGTGTCTCCCGTTTCAAACATCGTAATATGATTTGGATGCAGTTTTTTATGAATCACAACATACCGATCCGTTTTGACAACAATCTTGGCGCCAAGTTCCTCCAGTGCATAAATATGAGCGGCAGCACTACGTTTACCGAGTCGACATCCCTGGTCATGAGGAATTTCAAACTCCGCAAACTCATGCAATAGCGGTCCCATAAACATGAGTATAGAGCGGGTACGTCCAGCAGCTTCATGATCCATGCCCACCATATTAAACTTTGCAGGTCTGATAATTTGCAAGTCTTTGCCATTATTTTTCCATTCAGTTTTAACACCGATGCTGGTCATTACCTCAATGATACGATTTACCTCCTCGATTCGTGGCATATTTTTGAGTGTTGTCACTCCAGTATTGAGTAAGGCTGCGCACATCAACCCCATGGCGCCATTTTTGGAAGAGTTGGTAGAGATGACTCCGCTGAGTGTTCGCCCTCCCTCGACGATAAAATCAAGGCTTTTTCTAGTACTAAGTGCCGCTATCATATTTCAATACTATATAATAAGGTGTATTTGTTGTAAAGCACCAATGATTTGGATTGCCTCATAATACCACCTCAAACAAACCAGCTCTTGACAACTCCGCTTTTTTCCTCTAGACACAAATGAATTGTTATCGCTATGTCCACACAAATGAGAGTACGTGTGCTGTCTTTTGACCACAAAATTTTAGAGGATGCCGTAAAAAAGCTCGTCCAAGTTGTGGCTCAAGGCGGTGCCAAGATCAAAGGTCCAATCCCCCTCAAGACCAAGAAAAGAGTATTTACCCTGCTAAAGTCTACGTTTGTACACTCCAAGCACCGTTACAAAATCGAGTCTCGCGTCCACAAACGTCTCATAGATATTGTAGATGTAAACAACGATGTCGTAAATTCACTTTCTACACTCGTCTTGCCGGCTGGCGTCGATATTAGTATCGAGACAATCAATAAATAACCATAGACTTTCTGAATAATATATTTACTTTGTATCATGACTGTAGGATTTGCAAAAAAAATTGGGATGACACGTATCTTTATCGAAGGAAAATCGGTACCGGTTACCGCGCTTGAATTTGGAGAAAATCGATTTGTACAAACGCGTACTGTCGAAAAAGACGGATATGCTGCAGTGCAACTTGGGGCATTTGAGAAAAAAACTAAAAGTCCAAAAGCACGTACTGGTCACATCTTAAGACACGCCGGTGAAGGCGCGCGAGATTTTTACTGCCTTAAAGAATTTAAAATTACTATCGAAGAAGGAAAAAAAGCTACTGACTTTTCAGAACTCGCTATTGGTAGTCATCTTGATATCACCGGTACGACCAAAGGACACGGATTCACTGGAGTTGTAAAACGTCACGGATTTGCTGGACAGCCTGCATCACACGGTCACGATCACGAGCGCGCACCAGGATCTATCGGATCACGCTGGCCTCAGATGACAGTCAAAGGTAAAAAAATGGCAGGTCACGACGGAAACACCCAGCAAACAGTAAAAAATCTCGAGGTTGTAGCTGTCGATGAGACACAAAAGCTCTTTTTTGTAGCTGGATCAGTTCCTGGACCAAATACTGGATTTGTATCATTTGCAACCGCTAAAAACCACCACTAATATGACAGACCTCATGGTACAAACACTCGACAAGACCGCAAAACTTTTAGGCAGCGAAGCTCGGTTTACTGCGCTCAATGATTTTGAAATAAAATACGATTTGCTCGCTGAAGTCATTCGAGCTGAACTTTCAAACCTACGTACTTCAAACGCGCACACTAAAATCCGCTCCGAAGTCCGCGGTGGTGGTAAAAAACCATGGAAACAAAAAGGAACCGGACGTGCGCGACACGGCTCAATCCGTTCTCCTATCTGGAAAGGCGGTGGAGTCACATTTGGTCCACGAAATACAACTAACTGGCACCTCAAAATCAACAAATCGGCTCGACTTGCTGCCCTCAAATCAATCATCAAAGATCGCCTCATCGATGATACTGTCTTTAGTCTCAAAGCAAAAACAATGGTTGACAAAACCAAAGATGCAGCAACTTGGCTGGACAAGCACTGTGAGCAGACTCAAACTCGTCAAAATCACATTGCAGTACTGTATACACCGGCTGACAAAGCTGCACTGATTGGATTTAAAAATACTGATGCACTGTTGGTCAATGTTAACAATATGAAGATCCACAAGCTTGCAAATGCGCACAACCTAGTATTTACTGCTGCAGCTTTGGAAAAAATGGAAGAAAAACTCTCCAAGATAAGTCGAAAAAAACTCGTATAGTATGCCCAACCTCAAACCCGTAATCAATGAGAAATCAACCTTGCTCACCAACAAAAACAATACCCACGTGTTTATCGTTGATGATCTCCAGGTAGACCTCAATAAAATCCAAGTAAAGGCAATCTTGGTAAAAAATGGTCTCAAACCCACCGAGATTCGTGTGATCCGTCCACCTTCCAAGAAAAAAATTAAAGGAACCAAGCGAACACTCAAAGTTACCAAGCGTCCCAAGAAATTTTACGTAACTTTACCAAAGGGAGCGAAAATCGAAGAAAATTTAAGCATTGCATTTTAATTAATACTATTTTATGTCACGATCACTAAAAAAAGGACCTTATGTTGACGAGAGAGTCATGAAGAAAGTAGTTGCTTCCAAAGCCGCCGGATCAACTGCTGCCATCAAGACATGGTCACGTGCCTGCACGATCACTCCAGAGATGGTTGGTTCTACCTTTGCAGTGCACAATGGCAAAGACTTTATCGACGTCACCATTGATGAAGAGAAAGTAGGACATAAGCTCGGTGAATTTTCACACACAACTAAGTTTCGTGGCCACGGCGGAAAAAATGCAAAGTAATACCTATTAGATTATGTCACGAATCAAATTATATAAGCCAACAACTCCTGCCAGACGCCATACTTCCATTGTGGATTATGCTAGTAGTCTCACCAAGGATGTCAAACCAACCAAAGCATTGTTATTGCGCAAAAAAAATCGAGCAGGACGCAACTCAACCGGTAAAATCACTGTACGTCACCGCGGGGGTGGATATCGTTCACTTGTGCGCATGGTAAACTTTAATCGCACATTTCCTCTTGGATTTAAAGTAGTTTCTACCGAATACGATCCAGGGCGAACTGCATTTGTATGTCTAGTAACTGACCTTGAGACAGGTAAGAAACACTACGTACTCCACACCAATGGAATGAAAGATGGAGAAAAATACGGAGCAAACAATGAAATCAGCGTTGCAAATGGAGTTGTACTCGCGCTGGTGCCCGTAGGAACAGAAGTTTCACAACTCGAGATCAATCCTGGTCAAGGAGCAAAATTAGTCCGTGGAGCCGGAACTTACGCGACTGTTTCTGCGCGTGAAAATGGATTTGTAACCGTCAAACTCCCATCCGGAGAAATTCGTAAGCTCGACGAAAAGTGTTCGTGCGTTATCAATCCTGTCGGAAATGGTGCTCACAACAGAGTTCGTACCGGAAAAGCAGGTATTAATCGGCACAAAGGATTTAGACCTACGGTACGTGGAAAGGTAATGAACCCGGTAGATCACCCGCACGGTGGTGGTGAAGCTCGCAACTCAATTGGTCTCAAGTATCCAAAGACTCCATGGGGAAAGCATGCGCTGGGTGTGGCAACTCGTCGTCCAAAGAAACAGAGTGCTAAATTTATCGTATCTCGACGCAATGGAAAAAAAGCCAAATAATCTATGACTACTATTCGAACATACGTAAAATATGACGCGACTACCTTGCTCAAGTACTCGCCTCGCAAAGCCCGCTTGATTATCAATCCGATTCGCGGTCTAAAACTTGGTGTAGCCATGGAGCAACTGCAGTTTATGAAAAAAGGACAATCCAAACAAGTCCACAAATTGCTAAAAAATGCTGCGACTAATCTCGGAGTAATTGAAGGTGACTATAATCTTTACAAAATCAACAGCATCGTTGCTGAAGAGGCGCAGAAGTTGTTTAGAGTTATGCCACATGCTAAAGGTCGTGCAGATCGCATCACGCGTCGCTACTCTCGAATCAAAGTCGAGATTGCATCAGCGTAGTTTGCACAGTATTTAATTTACCCGTTTGGGTATTTTTTTATGAAGTTATTTGACTCCACGTTCAATAGATGGATTGCCCATTCGTTGCATAAGTTTCTCACGGTAATGCCTGCATGGATTACGCCAAATAGAGTGAGTATTCTTGGAGCGATAGTGTCGATGTGCGCACTTTTCATTGGCGTCGCACAAAATAATCTAGTGTTATTGTGTTGGCTTAGTCTTGCTTGTTTAGTGTTTGACGTACTTGATGGACAATTGGCGCGGTTTCGACACAATCAAACTCATTTTGGAAAATTACTTGATGCTGGAATTGATATTGCATTAAGTATTTGTATTGTTATCAGTCTGCTTGTATTGGAAAAAAATATATTACTTTATATTGGGTTGTTTTTAATCATACTATATGTGTTTCGATTTGTAGCGGTAGTTAAAAATTGTGAAAAAGAAATCGGGGGTTTGCGTCCCTCGTTAATTATTGGGCTGTTGACGACGTTTTATTTGCAAATACCAATAAACATAATACTCAGTATTTTTTTGGTGTGGAATGCAATTTCTGCACTGTTATCAGTAGCAGATTATGTCACCTCCGGAAATAAAAACTCTGCAGGGATATGATGTGCTGCACGATGCGTGGATAAAAATCCAGTAATTCTACTTGCAAAAGCAGGGTTGTAGTATGCTTGGAGATCAGCGAACTCCTTATTTTTTTGGATTTGCTCCAGTGTCCAATTAACTTCTTCAGGGGTACCCACACACTCAAACGGTTTGATAGCCTCCAGTCCGGATAGTTCACGAAAAATGTGCCGATTGTCGGGATCTGAGAAAATATCAAGGCCACTGGTAAGATATGGGGTAAATAACTGGTTGATATCAATACGTGATTTATAGGGAGTAAGCATCAGGGCTACAAACGCGCATTTGTCACACTTTCCACACCACTTTGTCCGAGTATCAGTATTGGTCAGCACGAAGTTTTTGTTGCACGATGAGAAAATATCATGATACTCGTCCCACGCCAAGTCGATAAATAACCGTACAATTTCGGCTTCAGAAAGCGCCCTCAGCAGTGAAAAGTAATGTAAATCAGGCGAGATATAGGTGTTGAGATACGACTGCAACATGACTTCAAACTCGAGCGATTTTGACCACTGATGGTTGATGTGCATGCCTAGATACTCAACATTGCCATAGTTTGCACTCTCTTCGTTGGATAAAATTAAGTTTTGCTTGCCGGATAATACGAGGCTGACTACTCCAATCCAGGCCCAAATTGCACTTATCGGTACGTGTCCATTGAAAGGAATTTGCCCATTTTTTTGCAGCTCGATGAATACTGGTGAAAACTTACGGGTTACATTAAACTTACTGCCGCCGATGCGAGTATGCATTTCGTCGAGTGCAGGTATTTTGCCTACTTCAAACGTATCAAAAGAGATCTCATGCTTTTTGAGTAGTTGTGCAGTCACTAGACTATCTTTACCGCCACCAATCGGGACTAAATTGCCGGATCGTGGTGAGGAAATTGGCTCTGGTGCAACATTTTGAGAATAAGGAAATGTAAGTAAGGTCCGAAAGTCAAAGTTTTGCCGATAAAATAATTCGCCGAGGCCCTGAAGCCAGACGGTTTGAAAGAATTGCGCCTGAGACTGAGTAGGGATATCTTTTTCATGCAAAAACTTAATGTTTGGTGATAAAAACGATTTCCAGTACGATACGCCTCCAGTAATCCACAGTCCGTACAACGCACGCTCCAACAACTCGGAATTGTAAGAAATCAGGGGAAAATTGAATGTGAGTGCCTCTTCAAAATCATGTGTTTTGCTAAGTGCTTTGGACGAAACTTGATAGCCAAAAGTTGCAGTACGTCCCACGATATCAAACGAAAACGTAGTAAAAAGAAAAGTATCATATTCGCGTTGAGGAACGATGGGGTGCATATGCCGATAGTGCTAGCAAAAGCATTTGTTGACAAGGCTCAGGTTTTGGATTTGAATTTAACAAAATATGAGCCAAAGTAGCGCAGATAGATTTGAGGAGATCGTGACGTTTGCCAAGCGAAAAGGATTTGTGTATGCGGGTAGTGAAATCTACGGTGGACTGGCAAATACTTGGGATTTTGGAGATAAGGGAGTCAAGATGCTGCGCAATATCCGAGAGCTTTGGAGAAAAAAACTGGTGTTGGAGCGTCCCGACATGCTCGAACTCGACGCGAGTATCTTTATGAATTCTCGAGTGTGGGAAGCCTCGGGACATATCGCGTCATTTGCAGATGTACTCGTAGATGACAAAAATACCAAACACCGTTTTCGTGCCGATCATCTGGTAGAGGAGCAACTCGGTATCGATGTAGAGGGCAAAAGTAGCGAGGAAATTACTAAGATTATCCACGAAA
>JAYUUP010000060.1:0-3999 GCA_043754825.1 bacterium
TAATATTCCCAATTTCGCTCCGGTACTGAGACAGCTTTCGGTAGTTTTTTGCGATTTTCGGCATCAAAACTCCACGATCCACCGACGGGTTTGCCATCATTGTCGATCAGTATTTTGAGTTTGCGGCGTTGCCAGGTATAAAACGATGCCATAATCAGCTGCTTGGTACCACGATTGATCAACCAGTCGCCAAACTCAGACTTTGACGTCAAAAATTGCTCGCTTTCGTCACTCCACAAATAGGTTACTTTTTCAAAGTATTTTTGCAGTAGCGCATCTAAAAAAATCCGAAACGATTTGTCATTGGGCTCAATTACCTGAACATGTGCATATTTTTTTGCCAATTCACTCAACACAATCTCAAAGCTAGCCGTTTTTTCAATATCCCAATATTCAACATTTTGACCACAATTTTTCAGAAAATCTGCATATTCGCGCATACAAGTATACAGATAAACTAGGCTAAACTTGTGATAGTTGAGACGCTCACACTCCTGCTGAGACTCGATCAATACCCAGTCAGTGGTGGCGGCAAGTGCCGGGTGCTTTTCAAACAATTGATCTGCCAATACTAGTGTAAGAGTTTGCATAGCTTTATAGTGCCCAATTGATTGAGTTTTGGCAACATTTTTTGCACTTGACATACTTTGCAATTACTAGTAAAACATAATCACTAACTATTTATTATGAACAGCATTATTGGAAATATCACTGGCTCTTTTGAGCACTTCAAGGACTTGAGTACAGAAAAAATGACCGAATTGCAAAAATTTGCTGACGATCACGGCTTTTCACTCGCAGATATCCAGTCAAAACTCAGTGCAGAAAATGGCAAGAAAGTAGTCGAACTCGTCCAAGGCGGCAAGTGGAATGAACTCAAGGGTATGATGACTGACTTGATGGCCCAAAAATAATATACTATCAGCAAGTATCCAATCGAGGTTTGGCGCCTCTTTTTTTTGTTGACAAAGTAACTTAACTAAGTGCATTATTTGAGCATCTTCTCATGGAGGTGACAGGGTGTCCAACTACAAAGCGTACTACGTACTGATATCACAAGATGAAGCGTTCAAGATTTGGCAATGCACTCATACCTCCAGTATTGATATTCTAGATATATTTTGGTATGGATGCAAGCAGCTGTCAGATATTATTACCTATCTCAATCTTGGCTATACTTTTCACAGTACTCAGCGACTTCCCTACGGACCAATTGAGCATTTTATACTTAATTTTCAACTGCAATACGATCCTGAGTCAACTTCATTGGGTTACTTAGGCTGTCAAGAAATCGGCACGGAGGATCTAAATTTTCATAATTATATTGCGACCATCCAGAAATTTTATCATCTGCCTAGTCCACTGCATGCGATTAAAATTGCCATTTTTTTGTACATCGAACTTTTGGAAATGGAAGAGCAGGGTATTCGCTTTGTAATCCGCAGAAAAAAACCGGATAAAATTTATACTTTTAGAATTCTCATAAATATCTATGAGTCAGCACATCGCCCCCTACCATTTTAGGGGCTTTTTTCATGTACAAAAAAACGATTGCGTGGAGATATAAGCGTAGATTTATATGTAAATAAAAAAACCCAGTACTAAAAAATACTGGGTTGTAGGGTCAGTTCAAATGACTGCATGACGTTTGAATAGCTTCTTCTACCAACTTTTCCAAATCATCAGAGCTAAGCTTTAGCTCGTGGCAGAGCACGATATTTTGTAAATCGCATAAAAAAAGGAAGTCAGGATTGTTTGTTTGGCTATTGTAAAGCTGATCAAACTCTATGATGTTGATTTTTTCGGAAAAGCGATAAATGATTTGTGAGACCAAGTCTAGTTTAGTATCAATCTTCAGAAAATTAAAAAATCCGCTCTCATACCCCGCGTGAATATGCATTAGTTGTGCAGCAAACGCCATCGGTAGGTCATCTCCCACTTGTGACTCATCGATGATTTCTATAATTAAATCTTGAAAACATTTTTTGAATAAAACTTGCTCGTAATCTTCATATTGCTTGAGGTTTTGTGCTACTAAGTATTGAGCGGTGATTTGTATCCCAAATGCACTATTGCTTCGCAACAAATAGTCACACAGCTGACGTATTTCGTATTGCTTTTTTGCAGTGCTCATACCCCTCCTTGTTATCACTAATATCGTGATAGAATGTGATATAGCACACTTTTTACATAGAGGCAAGCAAAATATAATTTTAAGTTTTGATAGTGTAAATCTAACTTTGACAGCTTTTTTATAATGAGTTAACCTTTAGTGATATGTACGGTCTCGAATCCATTATTCTCTTTATGTTATTCATTTTATTAGTGGTGTATTTTGTACCGACGATTGTGGCATTTGCCAGGCGCGCCACTGACGCTGGGTTTATTTTTCTAATAAATTTACTCCTTGGCTGGACATTTTTAGGCTGGATCGGCGCGCTGGTTTGGGCATGCATTAACCCGAGTGTGACCGGTCAAAATAAAATCGGTTTTGATCAACCTCAGTCAATCCCCAGCGTCCCACAACCTATTGAACCAATTTCAATCACCGAATCCACAATTTATGATGAGCTCCAAAAACTGAAAAGTCTTCACGACAAAGGGGTCATCAGCGACGCCGAGTTTGAAACTGCAAAAGCCAAGCAACTGAGCAAGATATAGGTTTTTGACAGTATTTGTATGCTGTGATAATTTGGATGTCAGGAGGAATCTAATGTCAGAAAAAATGGCATGGTTTTTGGTTATATTTGTCGCGATATCATGCGCCTGTGGCTACTGGATTGGATGCATTATTATATCCAAACAAATAATGCGCACTATACGTACCCTTGTGTATGCAGTTGCAACTTTAGACATAGTTTTGTGTCTTACAGCTATTTTGATACCACAATTACTTATACCAATTATTTCTTTGTCGTTAACACATTTACTGTTTTGGTATTCTTTCGTGTATGCAATGTTTCACAACAATAAAACTGCATATATCCAGTATAAAGAACTAAATAAATGGCATTAATTTTTTTCCAAAGCTGTCATTTATATAATGGCAGTTTTTTAACGTAAGAGTGATTTATGTCTATAAAAAAACACATTAATATCGTTTGGTTTCGGCGAGATTTGCGATTAGGTGACAATGAAGCAGTGGCGAGAGCGTGTGCTGATCCAGATATGGAGACAGTGTTTGTATTTTGTATTGATCCGTGGTTTTTTGCACAATCTGAAATTGGCTGGTCTCGAGTACGGTTTTTATTTGAATCACTAACTGCGCTCGATAAAAAGCTACAAACACTCGGTTCAAAACTGATTATCCTAGAGGGCAAAACAGATGAATCATTGCCGTTATTCATGAGTAGTTTGCAATCCCAGGGATACACAACTTCGCTATACTTTAACCACGACGTCCAAGTAAAATATGGCATTGAGCGGGACAAAAGCATCCTAAGTTGGTGTCGCACTCATGCAGTGCCAGTCATTCAAAGCCTGAGCAATTTTTTATTGTTTGAGTATGCCCAAATGCCACAGTGGCGCACGCAGTATTACAAATATTTGTCACTTCCTCAGCAAAATATTCCGAACGAAACATTGAGATTGCAGACCTTTAAAATTACGCAAAAACACACGACTGCCAGTGAACTCTGGGAGCGATTTATCACCCAACACACTGCTGATTTTTCGCCACTTTTTGCCGGTGGTGAAGATATTGCTATGATGGTGTTGGAGAGTTTTTTGCAAACGCGCGCCCGAGGATATCACTGGAAACTGTCACGTCCGTACCTTGCACAACTTGGCTCGACTTCGCAACTGAGTGCACACCTTGCATTTGGTACGATCAGTGTGCGTAGTGTGTATCAGGCAACTAAACTACGGCAAAAAGAGGTGCGAAAAAATGATCCCAAATTTGCCTTTTCGCTATCTGCATTTCTGGATCGCCTCCGATGGAAGGATTCATTTACCCAACGCCTTTATTTCAATCCCGACCTAATGTGGAAAAACAGACAC
>JAYUUP010000061.1:0-12137 GCA_043754825.1 bacterium
GGGCCGCGACGCGTTGGCGGTGCTGACCGCGGCGGTGCAAGCCGCGCGGACCGGGACCACCCCGCCGTCCCTCGTCCCCACCGGGGCGTGAACGCTTACGTCGGAGGAACTCGGGATTCTTAACGAGCGGGTTTTCCTGAAGTCCGCCGATGTGTCAACTCAAGAGTCGCGGGCGTTCTTCCCGGAACCGATGCAGCACCTTGGCGGACGAGCTCGGCATTGATACTCTTGGAGACATCTCCTTTCTCGGCGTCATTGGTAAATATAAGGGCAAGTAGGCGATCATATCGATCGTAAGCTTGTTTGTCATATACCAAAGTGATAGTACTTTTACCAACGAGCGATTGATTGATTTTTGCTGCTTTTTTAGCGTAGCATTGCTCAGGAGTATTTGGTTTGACGGACTCAGGAGTATCCATGTTGAGGTAACGAACTTTGCGCCCATCAGTGAGTTCAATAGTGTCTCCATCGACTACTCGCGAGATAGTGACAACTTCACTACTGCCTCGGACCGGTTTTTTGGTAGCGTCACGCGGGGTATCGGCAGTAAATTGTCGTTCAAAAAAAGACTGTAACGAGTTGCCCCACGAAAATGCTCCAAAAAGTATTGCACCGAGTGTTATCACGGTAATTCCAACTGCAGCATATCTCCAAATCTGTTGTTTTTCAGTCATTTGAATTAATACAGCGCTATAAACCATATTCCGTCAAAAAATCATTGCTTGACAAAACTAAAGCATATTGTGTACCGATAAAGTACATCAAAACAAAGGACTAGTTCAGGCGTTGCATGGCACTCAAGATCTATCATTATCCAGTTGTAAGGGAATCAAACCAATTGCGTTTTAGTACGCGGTACGGCAGAGAGCGCACTCTTTCTCGATTCAAAAAATATAGCACCGAAGCACCAAAAACATTTACGGAGCGTTTATCCCGGGCCAATACGCCAGTATTTCGCACTATTGGTTTTTTTGCAGCGTGTTTACTCGGATTTCTCATGCTCGATGCAGCATTTGGTACCAACATTATCGCACAGGCTAGTGCACCAAATGGATCTATTGTAAGCAGTTTTCTCGAGGTAACTCCCTTTAAACGGGCACCGGTCGTTGCAGCAAAAGTAGCAGTCGCACCAGAGCCTGAGCAAAAACCGATTGTCGACGTCCAAAAATATGTCGTAAAATCAGGCGATACTCTGACTGATATTTGCGAAAAACTGAAGCAAAATTGTGCTGATCTTAAATTACAAAATGGCTTGCAAGTACCATACACGCTCACTCTAGGGCAAGAAATCACCTACCTCAAAAAATAAGGCTTGATTAAAACCAAGTTTTATGTTACCACCAAATCACTTCAGACAAAGGGGGTGACACGTGACATTTATAGAATGGTTGCAAATATACCCTAGTAATGTATGGCTTGAGCGTGCTGGATTCAATAGTCATTTTTTTCAGCTTAGATTTATAAAAATTCAACCAGGCTTGGGAGAAGACTTTGAGACTAGCATTGAAGAGTTTTCGGTAACGGGTTTAATTTCACTGTACACAATAATAAAAAAAATTTTGCCAGAGAGAATTCAGTATCTCCAGCCATTGCATGACCACTTCAAGTGTAAAGTATTAGATGCAAATGGAAACTGTATTTTTGCGTATATTGTTAAAAATAATGGTGCATTCACAACAGGAACTTTTTATGATTATACTTTGGATAATATGGTCAACATGATTGAATTGCAAAATTTATTTTATCTCTCGTCGCATCTATAACGCCTTAAGGAGGCTTCTATGTTTGAACAAAGCAAGATTTTCCTTCAGCTAAAGACTGTTTGCGCCTCGTCTAAAAACCTGTATGCCGATATCAATTCCTCACAAGGTGCATACAATATCGTGTTTCATGAACATGGATTTGTAGTTCAAAAAGTGCAGTCTACCAGCGATTATCAAGATACGCTGCGCACTGCATTTGAAATTATCGTTGAGGAGGCAAGCTATCATCGATATTACTCCTGTTGGATTCGCAATAAATTTTCACAAATTGTAGTTACGCTTGAATGTTATTTTGATCTTGAACTAAAATGTGTAGAACTTAAATTTGAAGATAATTTAATCAAAATATTTAAGGCAAATCAAAAACCAAAAAAGCGGCTATACTCTTACAAAGAATTGTTTAAAGGATTTCAGTAACACTATTTCAATTTCCCTGGCAAAAAACCAGGGACTTTATTTCGTCCCAATATTTGGCTCCTTGGCGTAGTCGAGCGATTGATTGTTTTGCGTTAGGATTTTTGAAAGAAGCGTTTGGATGCTCTCGCTATTTTCACTATCCCAGTCATCAACACCAATTTGAGCTACAAAATAGGGGTTTTTAGCAAATATTGCCTGCCCTTTTATCCACAGAAATACAATCCGTGAGTCTGTAAATCCCGCGTTAGGGCGCATCAAAAAATACAAAGCGTCATCTGAAGCAATATCTTGCATCGTATTTTGCCAAACGTGTGAAAATGTCTCACTTAGCTCAAGGTATTTTGATCCAGGTTGTGGCACTAATTGGGCAAGGACTTTGACAGCTCCATTGATTTGGTACATGGTGAGTACACTTCCGAGGACTACGACTATGGACATTTTTTTACTCACTTCTTCTATCTTAATTTTGACGGTTTGTCTAGCAATCCTCATCAAGCTGTCAAACAAAAAAGATATCGCTACCGGTAATATGGACGGGCTCGAGCTCCAAATCACGCTCGAAAAAAAGCTGGATCAGGCGCGCGCACTGCAATCCGAATCGCTAGAGCGTCAACTTGAACTCAGCGGTCAAACGCAACTCCGCCTCTCCCAGCTTATCTCTGAGGAAATGCAAAAACTCAGTGCCATGCAGCAACAAATCGCCCTCCGACAAAGCGAATCTCAGTCAGGACAACTCCGTGCCCAAGGCGAACATTTTGGCGAAATTAAAACTCAAAATTTGCAAACACTGGCTCAAATCCAGCAATTTATCCAAGTAAAACTCAATGAAGGGCTGGAGCAGATCGGAAAAACCAATCAGCAAAATTTTCAGCTGCTTTCGCAAACCAATCATGAAAAACTGTCGCAAATACAGCAACAAGTTGAGTCGAAAATGGACGAGCAGCTCAAGAAAAATCTCGAATCGTTTGCTGAAGTCCAAAAAAATCTGGTTCAAATGCAAGAGTCAGCAGGAAAAATGGTCGACTCCACCAAATCCATCGATAAGCTCAATACTATCTTTGCCCGCACTTCTGCCAAGAGTTTTGGTGATTTTGGGGAGCGGTATCTCGAGCAGTTTTTACACGACAATCTGATGCCAACTACCTGGTCACGGCAGTACTTGTTGCCAGATGGAGCAGGAATGATAGACTTTTGCATAACATTTGGTGACAATAAAATCGGGATTGATTGCAAGTTTCCGGTGACCAAATTTTCTGACTTTTTGGACGCTGATGATACTGCTCGGGATAACGCACGAAAAGAACTACACTCAGCTATCAAAAAAATGGTCGATGAAATCTCTGAAAAATACGCCAAAACCAAGCACTTTTCCTATGTCATGATGTACGTCCCCGCTGATGGTATCTACCAAGAAATTGTAAACTCAGATTTGCTGACCCGCTATCTGGCGACCCGAAAAATCACGCCAACCTCGCCAAATACCCTGTTGCCACAACTATTGATCGTGGATGATTACAACCGAAAATTGTTTATCAATGAGAATGCGGAGCAAATCCAAAAAGGGTTGAAAAAAATCGCGCGAAATGTCGAGTCATTCCAAAACGAATTTAGAAAACTGGGTGATAAACTAAGGCAAGCTCAAGGAAACTACGACGACGCCTATAAAAACCTCGATGGGCTACGCGGCGAAGTTCTTAAACTAGAGTCTGAGAGTGAGATGGAGCAAAGAGAAGTGCAAAATTTAGTCTAGGAGTTATCAACAGTATTTTTTCTCTGCATATTTTCTAATAATACTTGCTGTTTACGGGACTCGATAAGTGCTAAATCTTCTACATCTAGTTCGATATGATTCGGGACTATTTTTTTATTTTTACCATACTTTTCCATAGCTTCTTGCGCCCACTCAAGTACATACAAATCAGTAATAATGCCAGTTCTATATTTTAATCCTGTTGTAGAATCTGGGTATTTACAGAGTTGTTGTAGCCATTGTTTGTTTTGTATAAATGTATTTGATTTTCCCAAACTAGAGGCGATTTGAGTAATTGCTCCAATATGAATTGTAGAGTTTGCAAATTTTAAATCACCTAATTTGTCTTCTCCCGCTAAAATAATTTCCAGATGATATATTGAAGGCACCTTTTCTAGTATATACAGCTCTTCAACGATCGCACCTCCACTTCTGAGCACAATATTATCTAGTTTTAGTTTTGCCAGGTCAGCAATATCCGGATTGCGCGTGATGTAGAGAGGACCATGACCACTAAGTAAGCTGATAACGCTTTTGGAACCAATGGTGATCTGCTTCCCAAATTCATCAAGAATGATACCTGTATTATTGTTACCAGCCTCAATAATAGTAGTATTGTCATTAAATCTATTTGGAATTTGATCTAACACTACTAATTGTGAAGAAATAATGCCACTTTTTGTTTTTAAGCCAACTTTCATATTAGGTCTGAGTGATTGCACAAACTGTAACTGATCACCATATCTCTCTTTTAGATACCCAGGGTGATATCCCTTGAGTCTAGCAGCATTTGCAATAGTTGTAACAGTGACTGACTGTCCATTATCTAAAGACAAGTAGCCTAAATCATTTTCGTCAGCAACTAAAAATATATCGAAATCTTCAGGGGTTGGGGGTGTGATATTTTTTGAACGCCGAATATATTCCTTTGAATTGTTATCAGTGATTTGCTCTACGATTTTTTCTAGGATATAGAGAGTCTGGTAAGTTGTACCATTGGGCATTTTTAAAATGGTTGTAGGATCCTTTAATAACGCATATCCAAATCTTTTAGAATCCCTCGAAATTCCTAAATTTAATTTTTTAAAAATTGCATTAAGTGGACCGACATGTATGATATCTCCAGTAGAATTTAGTGTTTCTGCCAGACCTGATTCGTCTGCATCGAGTATAGTTTCTACATAATCAGGAATGCGTTTGAAACTCGAATCATAATAATACACTTGCGATGCAGCCATACCTGCGCCCTTTACAAGAATGTTTTCGGTAACCTTTGTCAATTTTTTCTCCAATGCCGCTGATTGTTGATCGTACCCCAATTTTTTACTGATTTGATGAATACTACCAACTAGTGCTGTAGTGCCATCCGGTTTTGTATAATCAGCCAAACCATCTGGTCCCGGTGTCAAATAAATTGTGTTGGCATCCAATTCTTTTTTCGGCTTTTTTTCTTTGGATTGTAGTGATTCTAGATTGAATTCTTTGGAACCACTGAGCAGTGCAGCTAGTTTGGAAGCTGCGGTTTTGCCCCAAACAAATCCTGTGCCGATAATGCCTGATGTGTTGTCTTGGGCTGATTGTTCGATCAGGGTTTTGAGGTCATTTTTTGTCGAGTTTGCTAGGGTTTCCACGTATTCATCTTCGCCAAATTGTTTTATTATCTGACTACGGTCAAACACAAATGTTTTGTTTCCTACCTCATTACAAATGCACACTAGGCGATTTAAGGTCTCGATGTCTGCGATAATATAGGGAGTTTGGCGCATCATGGTCGCCGTGACCTGTCCCTCGTAGAGTTGAAAATCTTCTGGTTGACTTAGTCCGAGCAACAGCAATGTGTCGTACAGTATTTTGAGTCGTTCTTGGAGCTGAAATTCATATTTTTTTGTAGTTTCAAGATTTGGCTTTTCCTTGAGTTTTATTAAATATTCATTGGGTGGAATCGCGACTATTGGCAGTGGAATTGTAGTAATGTTTTTGGATCGATCGGTTTCAAGACGACTTTGCAGCTCATTGAGCAAGTCAAATACAACATCGACAGAGGCAATATCTTCATGTGAACTCACCTCATCCTCCATTTCGGCGGGAGTACCTGAAAAATCTGGGTAATGTTGCTGGGCAAACTTGATCAATAGTGTCGTGTAGTCTCCTGCCTCACTTAGCTTTTGTGCCAGCATTTGCTCAGGAGTTTCGCCTGTTAAGTCTCCTTTATAAAGCTGTTGATATGCATTCACCAGATCTTCGCGAGTGAGGTTTTGTGTTGTTTCAAGATGTTTGGCTTGCTCGGACATTTGACATGAGTATAGCATAGATTTGTTGTATCGACAACTTGTTACAATGATACTAACGTTTCGTTATGGAGCAGCTTGAAACTACAGTGTTGTGTTTGCGGACGAGTGCGGATAAGATCATGAATGCGACGTTTGTGACGGTGCTTGGTCCTGAGTCGCTATTTTCGATCAAACTACCAACAAATCTTGAAAAGTATCGCTATGCCAATCAAATCTCGCCTCTTTACTTGCTAGACGTGGAGCTAATTAAAACCAAAAAAAACTGGATACTAAAAAATATCAATCGGTTTGAGACACTGGCTACGATCAGCGATTATGCACAAATCACCGCACTCAGTGAGATTGTAAAAACGATACTGCGGTATGTGCGTGAAGATCAAGAAACTGATATTTTGCTATTTGTTACGCAGTATATTTCCCACAATATCTCACAATTTAATGGAGCGGATTTTGAAGCACTTTTGCTCGAGCAACTGGGATTTTCTTCACAAAAAACTGGGACAATTCAGGAGCAAACTAAAAAGGCAAAACTAGAAAATGATCTTCGTGAATATCCAGAAAAAAGTTCTGATTTGCCAAAAAAGAATTTGGACATTACGTATGATACATGACATTGACACACGATCTTGGGAGACAAAGCTTTGGTGATCCAAAAAACGTGGGAAACACACTCACTCGGGTCGAGGCCGAGACACTTTTGCAAGACTGGGTACCAAATCCTAAACTCCAGTTCCACATGCGTCAAGTTTCGCATCTCATGAAGCAGTGGGCGGTCTTGCGTGAAAATGCAGACGAAAATACTGCTTGGAAATGGGAGCTTGCTGGACTTTTGCATGATGCGGATTGGGAACGGTATTCCGATCAACACTGTGCTAAAATTATCACTGAACTTGAGGCGCGAAATGTGGATCCTGAGATACTCCACGCGATTGCTAGTCATAGTCCACGTTACTTTGGGGTAGAGCCGGTGAGTCAGATGGACAAGCTGATTTATGCCTTTGACGAGCTGAGTGGATTTGTGCATGCCTACTCGTTGATGCGTGGTGGATATGACGGGATGGAGGTCAAAAGTATCGTAAAAAAACTGAAAGATAAAGGATTTGCAGCGCAAGTATCACGTGAAGATATCGCTGATGCAGCATTGAGGGCTGATATGTCTGTTGAGGACTTGATAGCCTTTGTCATCGAGCAGCAATTGCACTAGGTGCGTTGCAAGATGTCGAGAGTCGAGGTGCTTTTGAGTTGGTGCAGCATAGGTGAGTGAGCGCGAAGCCATGTACGATGTTCAGTAAAATCGGCGTCGAAGCTGGCCACAATACTCCAAAATGCCGGAGTGTGATCCATACGTGCCAAATGAGCTAGTTCGTGGATAATCACATAGTCAATAATACTCAGATCACACTGAACCAAACGCCAGTTTAGATTGATGTTTTTGCGAGTACTACATGAGCCCCAGTTGGTACTATTTTCCTTGAGACGCCAATTATGATAGGGTAGTTTCATGTGTGAACTCCAATACTCTAGACGAACCTCAAATAATTCTCTTGCCCGTTGTTTCATCCAAATTATCAATTTTTTTGCAGTAGTATTTTGTGGCACCCACAACGTATCATTATCGATAAAAATATGCTGGGCGTGCGAAAGTGCCAGACGAAGTTCGCGCTGTAAAAATATCACATGTGTCAATGTGGTATCGTGAGAATATTCGTTCCACTTCATCATAGCCTTGGCTATCCAGCGATCTTTCGTGTGAATAAACTCGTGTATTTTATGATGAGGATAATGGAGGGGAGCTCGCACCAAGAGTGTGTTTGCAGCTATAATTCTCAGGGATATCGTTTTACGCGTAGAGTGGATAATCTCAATGTTCACAACAGAAAAAAGTTAGCTCAGTGTCTGTCTGAGAAGCTCACCAAATTTTTGCGGATTGCCCTTGCCGCGGCTTTCCTTCATACAAAGACCGACTAAAAACCCAATAACTTGCTCTTTGCCAGAACGAAATTCGGCTACAGGTTCAGGGTTAGAGGAAATCACTGCATCTACAAATGCTTGGAGTACCGTATCGTCATTTACTTGCAATAACGAGTGTCGGTCGAGTATTATCTCTAGTGTGCTGTCAGGATTTTGGGTGAGTTGTTCGAGTGCAGTTGTGAGTGCCTTATTGTTGATTTTGTCTTGTTCAAATAGTTCGGCGAGTGCGGCAATATCAGATACTTTGACCAATGTTCCAAATGGTTTTTCAAGGTGTTGTTCATGCTGTGAGAGTAGCTGTCCTGACACGATATTGGCGATAGTTTTGGTGGTATCAACTTTTTTTCCTGCAGCTGCTTCATCAAATATTGCACCAACTTCATTTCTTTCGACAAATAGATTGGCAGTTTGCATGCTTAAACCTTTATCAAGGTATGATTGGCGGCGCTTGCTTGGCAATGTTGGAATGGCGCTCAAGTTTTTGATATCAACCTTAGTAATCACCAATGGCAAAATATCCGGCTCAGGAAAATAGCGATAATCCATGGCATCTTCTTTGGAGCGCTGACTAGTTGAGATACCCTTATCGTCATCCCATCCTCGCGTCTCCTGGTCAGGCAAAATCCCCGTATCGAGTAGTTCCTTTTGGCGCATCATCTCGTATTCGATTGCTCTACCAAGTGCCCGCACACTATTTATATTTTTGATTTCTGAACGGTATTTTGGAAGTGTGTTTGCTGCTTGCTCGTCCTCGTTTTGCAGCGAAATATTGCAATCAAAGCGCATTTGTCCCTTTTCCATGTCTGCATCTGAGATATCGAGTGTGCGCACCAAGAGTTGCATTTCGCTGACATAGGCCATCGCTTGCTCTTTGGAGTGAATCACTGGCTCGCTGACTATCTCAATGAGTGGGCAACCTGAGCGATTGAAGTCCACCATAGTTTTGCCGCCAGCATGGATCAACTTTGCGGCATCCGACTCGAGGTGAGCCCGGGTAATTTGGACACTGCTGGGCTCAAAACTGCCATCTTCACGGTTTTCGATGTAAAAATCAATGCTGCCTCCTTGTACAATCGGGTGATCATACTGCGAGATTTGGTATCCACTTGGCAAATCGGGATAAAAATAGTTTTTGCGATCCCAGCGAGTTATTTCGGGTATGGTGGAACTTAGTGCTACACCAAGGATAATGGCTTTTTGCACTGCAGCTTGGTTGAGGAGTGGGAGGGCGCCTGGTTGTCCGGTGCAAAACTCACAAATATTGCTGTTGGGATTGGTGGGGGCGTATTCGTTTTTACAACTACAAAAGAGTTTGGTTGTCGTATTTAGCTGGATGTGGGTTTCTAATCCGATGACTACTCGATACTGTGGCATTTGTGTTTTAGGGTGGCAAAGTGTACTTCTTTCGTCAAGAAATGAGTGTTATTGTGGCAATATATCAAAAAAGGTACTCGCCAAAACAATGTCATTAACTTTGAGCTCGGTTCTATAGGTACCAGGACCATTGCGGATGGCATCAAACGTGATAAAACGGGTTTCATTTTGAACCAGGCGAGAAAGCTTGATTGGGAGTGAGACGAGACGATTTGAGGTCGCATCACTAAACTGTACCACTGCATCAAATCCGCTGGCTTGCTGAACTTCAATCGAAGCAAATACTCCAAGTCTGCCTGAAAAAGTAGTTTTAGTAGCTTTTTGGGCATCGCGAGTACTATTGGCTTCAACCATACTCAATAAAATATTCTTAGCATACGGCGAAAATGGTGAGTGGTTAATGTAGAGATAGTATGTAACCCCCCAAAATAATACACTGAGAGCCAAGGCTGCAGTAGCGATTATACGAAATCGATTTACCAAGCGTCGCGGCATCAAAAATGCTCGAAATACTGGCTTAGTGCTATTTGCCGTCTCGCGGGTATCTCTCAATTGTGGAAAACGAATTGCCATAATGTCATAAATACTACAATCGATATTTTATGTTTGGTCAACACATCAAACTACAAGTATCGCTCAGTTAATCTTTGGATATAATAATCCGAGTTTAGTTCTTCATTGCAGAGTCTTTTGAGTAATGCAACCGGATGCACGCTGCTTCCATACTGATGGATATTTGTCTGCAACCACTCTCGCAGTATAGTCGTATTTCCAGCTGCAAAATCGGCGCGCCAAGTAGGGTGAGATTGGACAAAAGTATGCCAAATCTGTGAGGCGTTGATATTGCCGAGAGTGTAAGTCGGGAAATACCCAATTGCGCCGATACTCCAGTGGACATCCTGGAGACATCCCTCAGCCAAGTTTTGCGGCACGAGCCCGAGATACTCAGCGTATTTTTGATTCCAAATCTGTGGAATATCTGCCACTTCACACTCACCAGTGAGCACCATTTTTTCGATTTCATAGCGGATAATAATATGCAAATCATATGTCAGTTCGTCAGAGTCAACTCGAATCATAACAGGGCGTACCTCGTGGATATGATCGATAAACTGAGCTAGAGATAAGGGTTTAAATTGAGTTGGAAAGTGCGTCTGTAGCTCTTGGTAAGGTCCGCCCATCCAAAACTCAGTTGATTTGCCAACGATATTTTCGTAGAGGCGTGATTGAGACTCGTGAATTGCCAGTGAAAAATGCTTGGAGAGATCGCTTTGCTGATAATTTTCAGCTACTCCTTGCTCATACAGTGCGTGACCTCCTTCGTGTAGTGCAGAAAAAAATGAATGAAAACCACTCGCAGAATATCGGTTGGCAACTCGCTTGTCCTGCGGTCCCAAATCGGTCATAAATGGATGCCTCACCGTGCCAAGTCCACCGCGGTCAAAGTCATAGCCGATAGTCTGAAGCAAATATTTTCCAAACTTTTTTTGCATAGTGACATCAAACTCAGACCCAATTATACTTGTTTTTTGCTGTTGCATGCGTGACTTGATAAGCGGAATAAGCACTTTTTTCAGTTTCTCAAATTCACGGTCTACCAACTCGACAGTCATGCCCTGCGCATGCCCCTCCAGCAGTGCGTCGTAAATATGCCCCGTATACCCAATGAGCTCAGCCCGTTCGCGAGTCAAAGTAAATAACTGAGTTAAGATTGGAGCAAAACGTGAGAAATCGTCGGTAGTTCGTGCCTCAACCCAGGCTTGCATACCAAGTGTTGTCAGCCGAGATTCTAGCATAGAGTGAGCCTCAGGTATTTTGCTGATACGATCATACACCCACTGCATAATATCCACAAGTGCGCGTTCGTCTTCAGAAAGTTCTATATCAGCCTGACACTGAGTCAGTAGCTGTGACATGCGTGGTGATGTGCGAATTTTATGTAGATATTTGGTGATAATTTCGGATTGTGCGGCGCGACCCTCAACGGCGTTTTTTGGCAGTTGGGTCTCAAGATCCCATGAGAGTAGTGATTCAATTTCATTGAGTCGGCAGCATTCTTGCGAAATGGCGGTGAGTTCTTGCATTGGAGTCATATTTTATCCGAGTATATCTATGAAAAATTAGGCTGTCAAAATCTATATCGCTAGCTTGACACAAAACACACCTTGACTCAAAACTCGACAAAATGAAACTCAATCGACAACTGAGACCAACTCGCGGACTGCTCAGCGCCTATTATATCTCGGTATTGTTTGCAACGCTACTATTTCGCCTTGATTTTTTCAAAGAAATTGTCTTCAATGGGCAAAAGTTTGTACGCGGAATGCTCAATCAATTATTTAAAGTTGGACCTGCAGGGCAGGATTGGGCGGTCTGGTTTTCACTCTTTATCGTGTGTTTTGTTGTCGTTTTTTTGATCAAAGAATATATTGTCGAGCCGATCAAAATGTATGTTGAAGATGAAAGTGGTGTAAGTACTTGGGAAACACTGATTTTTATGATTATAGTGGTTGGTGCGCTCGTTTATTATGTCAACTATTATTTCCGAATACCGATGCCGCTTGATATTGC
>JAYUUP010000062.1:0-3966 GCA_043754825.1 bacterium
CCAACATGCTGGTTCAGCTTCCTGTACTCGCCTCACAAAATTTACCCGCTCTCGTACCGGTATCTGCATATATCCCGCCACAATTATCAGAACTTAAGCCAAAAAAACGCTGGTTTGTGGCAACGCTCGGCATACTATGCGCGATAATATTGATCCTAGGCGGTGCGTGGCAATTGGGTGCGTTTTCGCCTTATACCTCATCAAAACCCGAGTATTTATTTACCAAATTATTTGCTGCGCCGTCTTCAAATATTAGCGTCTCGAGCACTCGCAACATTAGTGATTTTGTTACTTGTACTGCGCAAACCTCATCAACTGTCAACGTCACCCCCGCCATAACCGGCTGCACTTATGGCGATCAGACCTACCTTAAAACCTTGGAAAATACTGCGCTACCAGGCATTATCACTGAGCAAGATGCACTCTTGGCACAAAACACACTCTCACTTCGCCCTCTGCTAGCTTCAGAACTCACTAGTTTTAGAGTTGGTAAAGATATCGGGTCCGGCGTGATCGTTGGCAACATCGTATACTCAGCCAATATAAATGCAAATTCAGAAAATTTTGGACTGATGTATCTTACGAGCCCGTTTTTTGCGAGCCTCACACCTGATCAAAAAGCACAATATGAAAAATTAGCCGTATTTTTACGCACTCAATCTGGGTATGACGCTATATTTTTCTCACTCTTTGCAACCGATAAAAAATCTCTTGCACGCCCTAGTATCCTCATTACCCCCCTATCAAATGCCGTGGCGATCGGCGCTGATCAACACTTTGCACCCACTCTATTTTCCAGTGTAGTTATCACCAAAACAGATCTTGTAACACCGGTTTTTGCTGTACAAGTCTGGATGCAAGTCGACAAAACTATGATATTGCTCGAAGAAGAGTTTTCTCAAAATCAAAATAACGTTATAAAAGCTACGATCGTTGAGCCATGCAAAAAAGAAGTTGGTGAAGACAATGCAAAACTAAGCTCCTGTATCGCTCAAAAGTTTGTTGCTGAAAAAGATCAATCCCAATATGCCGAAAATCTTATGATCAGTCTCGTCAACAAATTTCAGATAAAATAAATTTAACAAGAACTAATTTTTTGGCATAAATGCTCCATTTTTCTCTATACTGCAACACTTTAAGGTAAACACATTTTTTTCTCTTTACAAATCAAAACAATTGTTGTATACCTCTCCCCTATCAGCAGACGCCCGCCGTGTCATTTTCTCATGTGAGTGAGGACCAGACGACGCCGGCTGAAAAATAAATCTATGGAGGAATAAAATCGTGGAGACTTCGTTCAAACTAGTGATTTTTCGTATCAGGGTCATAGCTACACACTCAGATGGATCTGTTAAAAGCTGCAATTTAGATCCGGAAAATGTGACCAAATGCCAACTGCGAAAGATTTGGCTACACGCAGAAAGCAATCATACTCAAGTCACTCTTGAAGTGATTACTAAAAGCTGTGGCAGTATTCAAGCGGTTCACAACTTGAGCTTACATTCGATTGAAACAGACGAGTCAAATGGTAAATTTGTGATTCACTGTAAAAATGATGAAATGTCTAATATGCACATAATTGCAATTGCAGTTATTACTGGTACTTATTTTTCACCAATGATGACTGAAGTATGCAAAAAACGATATCTGACAGAGTTATCGACTACCTTTAAACCAGTAGTAAAAGATACCACTGCCAATATATTTGCATATGGACGAAATGATATTTCTGTAGCAGCAGATTAAAAAGCTAGAAATAGTTATAAAATTATACCCCTTATCACGATTAGATAGGGGGCTTTATTTTGCGTTGACAACAATCTGTTTTAATAGCAATATAAGCATGTCATTGCACCACAGTTGTGCGCTTCTAGTGATACATTTTCACCCATTTTATTTATTATGCCCGAGAAAAAAATCAAAGTACAACTCAAACTCGTCGTTCAAGCAGGCAAAGCAAACCCGGCGCCACCAGTCGGATCAGCCCTCGGACCCCATGGTATCAACCACATGCAGTTTTGCAAAGAGTTCAACGACCAAACTAGTAAAACAACCGGTGCAGTCCCCGTAGTTGTCACGGTATTTGAAGATCGCTCATTTGAGTTTGTCGTCAAAACGGCAGCCGTCAGCGAGCTCATCAAGCAAGCCCTCAAGATTGAGTCAGGCTCTGGTACACCAAACAAAACTAAAGTTGGTATTCTCACCCAGGACCAACTGCGAGAAATCGCCACTAAAAAGATGACTGACCTCAACTGCTATACGGTCGAGCAAGCCATGAGCATGATCTCCGGCACCGCCCGCAGCATGGGAGTGACCATCAGCTAATCAACAATTTCGGGTATATCCCGATTTTTTTACGCAGATTATATCTTTACAAAACCCAAACACTAACTTAATCCCAAATTACTTATGTTTTCAGAAAAAAATGCTCGCGGATTGTCAGCGTGGCTCAAATTTATCTCAATTATTTATTTTGTCATGGCTGTACCAGTTATATTGTTGGGAATTCCTTTTTTACTTGCATTTGGATTAGGATTAATTTACTTTGCTATTGGAGGAGTATATATTTATCTTGGAATCACTGCGAGTCGAGCTGCAAATCAAGCCCTTGCATTGACCACAACTTTGGAGGGTGCTGATTCTGTGAAAACTGCAGATGAATTATTAGGCACATTTTTAACTTACTTCAAGACGCTAGGAATATTGATGATTGCAGGTCTAGTCATGGCTGTGTTGGGAGTCATTGCATTTTTTACACTTACCGCAGCATTTTCTAATAGTGATTTTAAGACAATTATTGAAGACGCCCAAAACAAAGCAACTTCATCGATGAGTTCATCGGCAGTCAGTTCGGCTGTATCGAGCAGTCGCTAACATTTGGTAGCCATCCTTTTTTTGTTGTGTCATCCTGAGGCTTGATCCAGAGCTCATTATAAATTCAAACAGTGATAGTATGTAGATCTCCGTATCCTAGGAAAACAAAAATCTATGTCCTTGCCAAAACCTGAAAACTCATTCAAAACTAGTTTCTATCTTCCGTGGGAGGATATTTTATTCGTTACTACCACACACATTTATGTCAAAAAACTACACGTTCAACAAGGCGCTTGTCGAGAACAAGACCTACTCAGTTGCCGATGCCGTATCGGTACTAGAAAAAATGAAGCTTCCAAAGTTCAAGGATGGTGTCTCAGTCGAGCTCCACTTTAACCTCAACATCAACCCAACCAAGTCGGATCAGCTGATCCGCAGTGCAACCACCTTGCCAAACGGCACCGGAAAAACGCTCATCGTAGCAGCATTTGTACTTCCAGAAAACGAAGCAGTCGCAACGGCTGCAGGTGCCGATATCGTCGGTGGAGACGCTCTGATCGAGCAAATCAAAAAGGAAGGCAAAGTGTCGTTTGATGCGGCAGTAGCCGAACCGGAGATGATGAAAAAGATGGGGCCAATCGCTCGTGTCCTTGGTACCAGTGGAGTCATGCCTTCACCAAAAAATGAAACAGTGGGCACTGACCTCGCAGCCATGATCAAGCCCCTCAAAATGGGAAAAATCGAGATCAAAAACGATAAAACGGGAAACCTGCACCTCCTGGTAGGCAAAATCGGCTCCAAAGGATTTGATGCAGCCAAACTCGTCGAAAACATCAACCATGCTATCGATGCAGTAGAAAAAACCAAACCTGACGTCGTCAAGAAAAAGTTTGTGGTGAGCGCTCACTTGGCGACAACCATGAGCCCAAGTATCAAAATCATTTAATCCATCACTTAGATATTGCAAATACTGCCCTGCACGCGCGGGGTTTATTTGTTGAAATAGGAAAAGTGTGCTAAAATAAATCAATATGAGCGTAGGAGAAGCAATGAGAAGAGTGAGTAAAGCAGCGGCTGACAACACACTGTATCGCCGCGAAAACACTTCAACTGAAGAATCAACATTATTTGACGCGCACTATCAGTACAAAA
>JAYUUP010000063.1:0-11901 GCA_043754825.1 bacterium
TAAGAATTGCCGCCACTACAAAAAACAAATTTAAATTCATATTCTATAAAAAATTAAATTATATTTTCAACAAAACATCCATACGCGATAAACGATAGATTTCTCTCCCCTACTATACTGCTATCCAGATTTCGTACGGTGCCGGCTGCGGCGTTGCGGGGGTTTGCAAACGTCGCCTCGGGTCCAGTTTTTCCCATTTTGCCTATGATTTCTTTGGCGATTATACGCTGGTTTAGTAACATAAAGTTTTTCTTGGTCAAAAATACCTCGCCGCGCACCTCTATATTTCGTAGATCACTCACTTGCTTTGGGATACTCTCGATCTGGCGTACGTTTTGCGTGATATCCTCACCGATCCACCCGTCACCTCGTGTCACTGCACGCACGAGCAAGCCCTGCTGGTAGTGAATACTCATCGAAAGCCCGTCTATTTTTGGCTCACACACGTAGCTCACACTCACACTCTCTGCAAATCGATCTTTTTGCGCAGTGACTCGGGTGTCACCAATTAGTTCTCGTGACTCCATACTATGCCGAGCGATAATCTCGGGCAACTCATCTTTTTTTCCGTACAAAAAGTCTTGCCACCGACGCTCCCAATCACCAAGTTCCTCCACCGAAAACACATCATTTATGGAGAGCATCCGGCGTTCATGCGTGTATTTTGTAAAACCTTCGAGCACACCTCCTGCCACTACCATATTTGGTGAGTTTGGGGAGATTTGATCGGGGTTTTCCGTTTCGTACACAGTAATTTTGTGCTTGAAATCGTCGAGTGCTGCTTCGCTGATTTCCTCGTTGTTGAACAGGTGAATTTGATTGCGCAACCGATTGACCTCGCGCACCATCACCTCATACTCACCCTGCGTCAGATTACTTTTTTTCGGCATCATGTTTGAGCGAATTTATAAGTTCGACGACGTGACGAGGATGGGGTATGTTTTCAAATACTGAGCCCTGGGCTTGAAGTGTAGTAGGGCTACCAGCAGTCTCGACATCGACCGATCCGAAGTTAAAAATATTTTGCCAAATCGTACCTTGTTTGAGATTTACTGCCTCGATATTGCCTAAAAATGCGTCGTTGGTTTCTACTTTGAATAGCCCTTTTTGATCAATATCTACAATTCGTTCGGTAGTAATAATCTGCATTGAAAGATAATAATTATGATAATAAAGTGCAAATAATAGCACGATAAACGATGTCGCCAACAGTGAAAACGAGTGATACAGCTCGACAACGATTTTTTCAGTTACCACCGTGTTGATAATCCACCCAATGACCCATAAAAATAACACGAAAAAGCTATACACTACAACTCGCATAAACGGGATAATCCAGTGCTCACGAGTCACCAGCACGATTTGTTCTTCGTCATTTAGAGGGGAGACGCTTTTGATATCTGACCAGGAAAGAAGCATAAAAAATAAATTAGTAAATACGGTTAGTGATAATAAGTCCTAAGGCAAATCCGAGCACTGAAGCGACCGTCGACACCAGCCAAAAACGCATCGTGACTTGGTGCCTTAGCCAACCGAGCGCCTCAAAGTGATGATGAATCGGGGCTGCTAAAAATAGCTTGCGTTTAAAAACTTTTTTCCAAAACACCTGAAGGATAGCTGACATTACCGTGGCTACAAATACTACCGCGATAATCGGCACTATAAATAATTTATCAATCAGCATGGCAACCGTCCCAAGCACTAAAAGTAATGGTGTACTCCCAGTGTCGCCCATATAAAACTTGGCGGGCGGAATATTGTACCAAAGATAGGCAACCATCGCTCCAGTAATCACCATCATAAGTGTAGCAGTTTGAAAATACTCCGAAACAAAAGCAAGTCCCGAAAACGCCAAAAATACCGGGATAAGTGAGCCTGCTGCTAGTCCATCAAATCCATCGATGATCGCACTCCCCCACAAAAATGTCAACACAATCATAGTTATCGGGATAATCAACCAGCCACCGCTGGCCAGCGAAAAATCCCAGCCCAGTATTGAGTGTATCACCCGATCAAACCATCCAAATGGCAGATGTATTGAGTCCAATTTTATCACATACCATGGATGAGCGCTATCGCCAGTCGGTATCGGAGTAGTGATTTTATGCATCACGTCACCAATTTTAAGATGAAACCACAGTCCCACCAAAAAACTAATCCCGAGTACCCCGATCATACGATGCGAGAGTTTGAGCCCACCGGCAAAGTAGTTCCCCCCCGTCGGCGTCACTGCCAAATAATCATCAACGAGTCCCAAGAGCGCACCCAGTACCAGCACTCCAAGTGGGATAAATGTTTGCCGTACATCAGTAAAGTTGAGAAATTCGCCGAGGGCTGAGTCTGGTGTCGGGGCAAAGATTTTGAGTGCTATAAAAAAAACTAATGCAATAATCAGCGTCGTTCCCCAGATAAGTATGCCTCCGGCGCGTGGCGTTTTGGTGACTTTTTCTTCTTCGTAAAACTGCTTGGTGACCTCAAACGCTTTGCCGGTCACATCACTACTGCGCGATACTTTTTTCCAAAATTTCAGTTTATTCAGGAGTGAAATCGTCGCTGGCGCAAGCCAAATTCCAATCACAAATGACAACGTAAAATAAGTCATCATCTTGGCACCACGCAAATACAAATCTTGATCAAATAGCATACCCCATTTATTGGGTATAGGTGTGATTTAGTACGCTTCTTTTGTCAATCGGCACCGCACTTTGACATATTGCGTCATTGTATTCACAGTCACTCATATATTATGGACAATACTCCTATTTCACCTACACACCCCGTTATCAAGACTCATCAAAATACAATCAACTTGTGGCAAATCATCAGCGCTATTTTGCTCATTTCTTTGATTATTACTGGTGTTCAATACTTTGAAAAAACCAAAACATTACCGATTATTGGCAAGCAGTTTTCTGCACAATCAAGTAGCAATGGCGCGCCGATCGATGCAGTCAAAAAGCTAATTGAGGATGAGTACAAAGGTTCAAACCCAACTGATGCTCAAATCCAAGACGGACTGGCCAAAGGATATGTCTCAGCACTTGGTGACAAATACAGTGTGTTTTTAAATAAAGCTGAAAACGAAGCGCTTTTTAGTTCAATTGATGAAAAATACGTCGGCATTGGAATAGTATTTGAAGCTAAGGATGACCGTATCAATATCACCAAAGTATTTGATACCTCGCCAGCCAAGGATGCAGGACTGGCAATCGGAGACGCCATAACTGCAGTCGGCGACAAAAAAGTGAGTGATTATTCACCAACTGACACCGCGACCAAAGACATTAAAGGCCCCGAGGGCTCCAGTGTCGTACTCACCATCCTCAAAGCCAACTCCACTACAGTCAAACTGACCGTCCAGCGCCGCCAAATCCAACTCCCACTCACTGAGCTCACTTGGGTCAACAACTATCAAACTGCAGTTATCCGCGTAAACTCATTTGGATCTACGCTCGATACCGAGTTTGCCCAAGATATCAAATCCATCAATGCCGAACCCCGTGCCAAGCAAGTAGTCATCGACTTACGCGACAACGGTGGCGGATATCTCCAGTCTGCGGTTGATATCGTATCCCACTTTGTCCGCCCAAATCAAATCGTGACCAAAGAAGAGTCGAGAAAAACTACGGTAGAGCATAAAACTACCACTAAGCTCGACACCGCATACGATCTCCCAATCGCCATCCTCGTCAATAAAAACACTGCTTCAGCGAGCGAAATCACCGCATTGGCACTCAAAGAACTCAAATCCGCAATTATTATCGGTGAAAAAACCTATGGCAAAGGTGTTGTACAGTCTGTATTTTCAGGTAATGAAATTTTCAAAGACGGGCAATCACTCAAACTTACCACTGCGGAGTGGCTCGGACCAAATGGTACCAAAATCAATCTGGTCGGTATCGTCCCTGATGTACTCGTTGCAGAAAAAGACGACGCGCTGAAAACCGTGACCGATAACTTTGACTGGCAAACCAAAACCCTCAAAAAATGATCCACCTGATCTGTAACTGGAAGCAGGGACCACGCAACATAAGCCATGCAAATCAGCTCATGACTTTGGCCAAAAATAGTGGTGTGCAGGTGACGATTTGTCCGCCAAACTGGTATTTATCAGATGTGCAAAGATATACTGGTGGCATGCTATCGCTTGGGTTGCAGGACGCTGTAGTAATACAAACAAGCAAAAATACCGGAAGCGCAGAACTTAGTTCACTACTACCATTTGAACCAAAATATTGCATTGTCGGACACAGTGAAACCAGGACCGAACTTGGACTAACTGAGCGAGATATACAACAAAAATGTATCGGATTATTGGCGAAAAACATCGTTTCGATTGTCTGCATTGGATATATTTATCCAGAAAAAAGTGAAGCTGAAAGTTTACAAATCCAACTGAAAACCATACATGCTACCTCAACAATTGTGGCATTTGAACCATTGAGCGCTATTGGAACGGGAGTAATCGGTGATATCAAAATTCTTAAAACCCATTATGATACGATTAAGTACAGTGTTGGAGAAACTGCCATCCTCTGCTATGGAGGCAGTGTCGATGCAACCAATATTGAAACGCTGCATCGAGAACTCGGTATCAATACATTTTTAATCGGCTCGGCGAGTATCGATGTACAAAAATTCTCGGAGCTGTTGGCAATAGTATCTCGAATTGACAAAGCCTAACCAAATAAGCTAGATTATTAAAAATATGAGCGAGGTCGCGACGATACTTGAGGGACTAAATGCAAGACAGCAAGAAGCAGTGCAGGCAGTCAGTGGTGAGACACTCGTAATTGCAGGTGCAGGCAGTGGTAAAACGGCGGTACTTACGAGGCGCTGTGCCTACTTGATAGCTCGCGGTGAGGCTGCTGGATCGATATTATGTCTGACATTTACCAATAAAGCCGCCAAGGAAATGAATGAACGCCTCGAAAAACTGTTGCACGCCCAAAATATCTACTTACCGCGCACGCCCACCTGGAATTTTGACTACTCGATACGTCCACTTTTATGTACATTTCATGCACTTGGCGTGCGACTTTTACGTGAATTTGGTGAGCCACTCGGGCTTAAAAAAGAGTTTACAATCCTCGACACCGACGATCAGCAAAAAATCATCAAGCAATCTTTGCGAGAGTTAAATCTTGATCCCAAACAATACTCTCCAAAACTGGTGTCCTACTTTATATCGCAGTGCAAACAAGAACTGCTTACCGCCGAATTTGCGTATCAACTCGAGGCTGAGTATCCCGATATTTTGCGGGCGCTTTACACCAAGTACGAACGTGCGCTTAAACAATCCAATGTGGTAGATTTTGACGACTTGATAATGCTACCTTATCTTTTGATGCGCGACCACCCTGAAGTCAGAAAATCGGTACAAACTCGCTGGCAGCACATCCTTGTCGATGAGTTTCAAGACACCAACCGCGCCCAGTTCGAACTCATAAAGCTACTTTACGTCCAGTTATGAACAATTTTAAACCTAGTTTTTTTTCGCGGTTTACCAAAAGTGTTCATGGATTTGACTGGTATTTAGTAGGTATTGTCATTACGTTGCTACTTATTGGACTTGCATATCTAGCGAGTGCACTCACGGCTACTACGAGCGCTGATTTTACCACTGAGTTCGGCAAGCAATTTGTATTTATCTTAATTGGATGCGGAATTTGCTATGGACTGTATCGACTGGATTACCATAAACTTGTCACTGCTTATAAACCAATGGTTATTGGCTCACTGGTGTTGCTTACCATTATATTTGTGCCGGTGGTTTACACTCTTATCGTATCCGCGGTTACCGGGCAATCACTTCCCCTATTGCAGCAAGACATCGCCGAAAAACTCAAATTTGTCCACTACGCCAACAACTCAATCCGCTGGATTCAAATAGGTTCTTTTCAGCTGCAACCGAGTGAGCTTATCAAATTAATCGTCTTGTTTTATATCGCTGCCATTATCCGCAAAAATAGCACTGAGTGGAGCGTTATCAAGCGTCCGTTATATATTATCGGGTATATCTTGCTCGCCATCGTACTCCAGCCTGATCTCGGAAATGCTGTCGTTCTCGCAGTGATAATCATGACAGCTCTGTGGGTGTCAGGACTTAAATTGCACTACTTTGTGGTGATTGCATTACTTGGCGCTATCTTTGCGACGTATTTTGTCTTTGGCGTATCATTTCGATCAAAGCGAATTCAAACCTGGGCGTACCAAAATTACTGCTCACAATATCCTCTATCTGATCTCAAATCTGGGCGAATTGCCAAAGAGGATCGTGTTGGCATTTGCAAGTATTTTGACTTCAATATCGACAAAGAGGCTGACTTTTATCAGACCCAAAATATTCGCACGGCGATGGCGAGTGGTGGCTGGTTTGGTGTCGGCTACAACCAAGGAGAGATGAAAAAACTGATCCCCGAAAAAACAAATGATGGTATTATCGGAGTCATCGGCGAGGAGTCTGGATTTTTGATGGTATTGCTAATTCTCATACTGTACCTGCTGCTGTTTTTGCGTGGTATTTCGATTGCCGACAATGCCCCTGATTTAGAGGGACGGATTATCGCGGCGGGTATCTCAATTTGGATACTCTTGCAAGCATTTTGGAACCTCACTGGCATGACTGGACTGATCCCGATGAAGGGCTTGCCGCTACCATTTATCTCCGAAGGTGGGAGTGCGATTCTCTCAAACCTAATCGCAATTGGCGTATTACTAAACATTTCAGCACAACGCGAGTTGGTTGCCAAAACTGCAAAAGCCGGGCATGGTCATAAAAAGCACGACCGCTCCAAACGGTTTGCCTATCGCTAAATTATGTTCAAAAAAAAGGTATATGTGATGCTCTCTGGAGGAGTCGACTCGTCAGTTGCTGCTGCAGATTTGCGGGACGCTGGATATGAAGTGCATGGGGTATTTATGCAATGCTGGTCTGAGAAGCAACTCTCCAAACTTGGACTTGACCCTGCGGATTATGCGTGTGCGTGGGAGGAAGACTCAGCTGATGCTGCACTGGTCGCCCAAAAACTTGGTATCTCGTTTGCAGTGTGGGATTTCCAAGAGGAGTACTTACAAAATGTCGTGCAGTACATGGTCAGTGAGTACGCTATCGGCAAGACACCAAACCCCGACGTAATGTGCAACTCAACGATTAAATTTGGCGTATTTTATGATCGAGCGCTAGCCGCGGGTGCCGATTTTGTAGCTACTGGTCACTATGCGCGCTCAGTTGTGGCTGTAGATGGCTCACATGAACTCTGGCGTGGCAAAGATACTGACAAAGATCAAAGTTACTTTTTATGGCGTATTGGACACACCCAGCTACAACATTCTTTGTTTCCGATTGGAGAATATTTGACTAAATCCGATGTTCGGGCTCGTGCAACCAAGCTTGGACTCATCACCGCTGCCAAGCCTGATTCTCAAGGTATTTGCTTTATCGGAGACACCCCGTTGAGAGAAATATTGCTCAAAGTTTTGGGTTCGAAACCGGGTGATATCGTAGATATTGATGATAAAAAACTCGGCAGTCACCGTGGTGCATTCTTGTATACAATCGGACAACGCGAAGGCCTTGGCATGGGTGGGGGACCATGGTTTGTACAGAGTATTAATATTCAAAAAAACCGAGTGGTGGTGGTACACGATACTCAAAAATCAAAGCTAGATAGTCTTACCCTAGTCGCCCACTCACCCAATTGGCTGCTTCCTGATTATACATCACGGTTGGAGTTCACTGCCACTGCTCAAATCCGCTACCGCCAGCGTGCTGAAAACTGCATCGTCACTCAAAAAAATAATTTACTGCATGTCACGTTTGAAAAACCAGTGCACGCGATCACCATAGGTCAAAGTCTTGTACTATACATAGATAATCAAGTCATCGGTGGAGCGATTATCCAATGATCTTTATACATTAAAAGTCAGGTGCCGCAAGTGCTGATTCAATGGCTTGCCACCCCTCTACCACTCGTTCATTGGTGACAAAGTGTCCAAAATTATTGGCTAACGTCATTTCAAATGCTCGGGTGTGATCGAGCTCTGCACCGTTTTCTATGACTATTTCAGACACGGTATTTTTATCAATGAATACCAATTTTTCCTTGGGTGCAAACTGCCATAGTATTTTCATCCCATCATCATATTCGACACTGATTTGGGTCAGTATTTGGGGTTGCATTTTGCCTGACTCAAGTTCAATATTTATATCTCCACATACGCCACTTGCAAAAAAATAGGTTTCCGTTTTGGAGTCATCAACCTCAACATCTGCTAAATATCCCGGGTATTGCTCAGTGTGTACTTTTTGAATTTTGAGTGTATCAACCAATAAAAGGCCCAATGTATTACCGGTTAATCTCAACAATGAGTACAAGTGTGGCACCATATCCACAATCGCCCCCGTTTGATCATAATAGCCACCACGACCTTTGACTCCAATACTTTCAACAGCTTGAATCAGTATTTTTTTGGCTGTTTTTCCTGCGCTAAATACATTGATTTTTTCAATACTATCCTGTGATAAAAATGCTGCGGATTTAAATAAATAGTGATCAAAAAAATGGACTCGCTGATGCAAATCACACGCCTGGATAATATCGATCATTTGCTCCGCCTCAGCACGCATCTGTCCAAACGGTTTCTCAATAATAATATCAATCGGATGCGCACTGAATGGACAACTATTTTTCAAAAATGGCACAAAAACCTGCGGGGGGACAGCGAGATACACTATCAATTGCTCGTCTGGCTTGAGTTCACTGATGACAGTGTTATAGTACGCGGCATCCTCATATTGCCCCTGCAAAAATGTGAGCGCGTTCAATGAATCAGAACCGTTTTCTGCAACAGCATTTAGCGCGTTTTTCACATCAGTTTCATCTGGTTGCGAACGTGAATATCCAATCAATGATACCGTACATACGTCTTTATTTCGTACTGCAAATTCACCAATTGCCGGGAGTATTTTTTTGCGGGCCAGGTCACCGGTGACACCAAGGAGGAGTATTTTAACACTAGGCATAGTTTGGCGTTCGTTCATTTTCAAGCCATTTTTGCGCATCGAGTGCGGCTCGGCAACCATCTCCAGCAGCAGTGATTGCTTGGCGATATACGTGATCCGTCACATCACCCGCGATAAATACACCAGGGATTTGACTCATCGTTGGTAAATCAAGCGCCTCATGCTGTTGTTCTAAAGAAAGCGTGCTCAACAATGCCGTTTGCTTGGAGAGTGGTATAAGATAGCCAAGTTCATCTTTGGCAACAAAATCTGGGACAAAACTAGTGTTTGGATTGTGTCCAATAGCAACAAACACTCCATCTATTTTCATATTTCGAGTAGTATGATCTACCGTATTTTCCAGTGTAACCGACTCAATACCATCCTCACCGTGAAATTGAGTAATCGCTGTATTGTAGATTATTTCTATTTTTTCATTTTTCTTGACGCGCTCAATCATAATCGGTGACGCCCGAAAGCTATCACGCCGATGCACCAGATATACTTTGGTGGCAAAACGGGTGAGAAATGTCGCCTCCTCCATCGCGCTATCACCGCCGCCAACCACAATAATTTCCTTACTTCGATAAAAAAATCCATCACAAGTTGCACACGAGTGATATCCACGACCAATATACCGCTCTTCACCAGGCAATCCTAGGTAGCGTGCCGTAGCTCCACTTGCGATGATCACCGCGTCAAATAGTTGCGTATTCGCCGGCGTGACAATTTCGACACCATCCAATTTTTGAGCGATACTTTCTACAGAAGTTAATTCAGTTTTTGCTCCAAATCGTACCGCTTGTTTTTGCATATTGGCCATGAGTTCACCACCATCTATACCCTCCGCAAATCCGGGAAAGTTTTCGATTTCAGTGGTTGTCGTTAGCTGCCCACCTGGTTGGATTCCTAGATACACTGTCGTTTCAATCTCTGCACGCGCAGTATAAATAGCCGCTGTCAATCCTGCAGGACCTGATCCAATGATTGCAATTCGTTTTGATGTCATACAGTTATGATACTTTGTATTTATCCAAATGTAAAGGCATTTATCGCCACACCTTTATCAAATTTTAGAGTTACCGTGGCATCTTTTAAAAACGAAGCTGAGTTTACCAATGTATATAAATCTCCACTTTTCGTCACTAAAATAATACCTTCATTTGGCTGTCCTACTATCATGCCATTTGCGTCATGAATCTCAATTCGAACCTTTGATCCCATATCCATAGTTTGCAATACGGCATACATCTTTTTCGCATTAATTTTATAAGTGATAGTAGCATTTTCTCCCGCTACTGCTTGCTCTTTTTGAATATTCCAATTACCTCCCAATGTCCACTGACTCGAATCAAGCATATTTGAACTAGTATATTTAGTATCAGCGTCTTTCGTGATTTGGGTATCGCCTACTCTATTTTTTGCGCCCTCAATTCGAGCATATCCCGTGTATGTCTCTGGAGATTGAGTAGTACACACTCCATTTTCACAAAATTTACCAGTTCCAGTGTCAGATTTTACCACATCCGAGACTGCAGTATCACTCACACTACCATTTTTTTCTGCCAAAAGCGCCTTGATCGATTTTTCCATGACGTCATACTCCCCTTCCCCCGCGTGAAATCTACGGATGTTGCCATCGGCATCAATCAAATAGCTGGCAGGCCAAAATGAGTTGAGATAGGCACCCCACGTCCCAAACTGATTGTCGAGTGCGACTGGATATTTGATACTCATTGACTCGGTAGCACGCTGCACATTTTCCCGTTTTTGTTCAAAGGCAAACTCCGGCGCGTGTACTCCCACTGCTACAAATCCCTGATCTTTATAAGTCTCGTACCATTTACTGATGTACGGTACGGTTCGCACACAGTTAATACACGAGTAAGTCCAAAAATCTACCAGTACAACTTTACCTTTAAGATTTGCCATCGTTTCACCATTTGAGTTGATCCAACTGTCAATTTTAGTAAATTCAGGTGCTTTTCGCACGGGGTTTACGTTGAGATCAGCTCCTTGGACAACTGTGATTTTCTTGGCACCTCCTGCATTTTTAGTACTGGCATCATCGATCGTTTTTCCAAATAATTTCTGCTCAAGTTGACCGACATCTAACCCATTGTTTACAGTAAAATCAGTAAGTTTGACTTGAGTGACCTTATCAAAACCACTAAGAATACTCAACCCAACGATGATAAATATGAGTCCTAAAATTTTGCGAAATGCTCCATCTGGATTTGAAAGCCCTTGTATCTTGCTGACAAATCTACGCCCCAAGGCAGAAATTAAACCAAGAACCAACGATAATCCTAGAGCATAAATAATAATATATCCCATCCCCTGTACAAAATTTACTGGCAAAACTGTCGCGATAATCAGTGAGTACGTCGGTGAACAACTAGCAAACACCGGACCAAGTGCCGCGCCTATCAACAACGCGCCTACCACTCCTTCACGTTGACCTGCGTTTTCGAGTGCGCTATCTGATTTTTTCGAGAGTCCGAGTCTGAGACTAATCGCATCCCACTGACGAGGAAACACATAGGTAAATCCAAAAAATAACACGAGCAGTGCAGAAATCAATTGCCACACGGTGATAAATGGTGGTGCGCCCATGACTCGAAACGGAAACTGAATCTCAGGCACATTGATCAACAACGTAGTAGCTTTCAGCAGTATAGTGAAAAGAGTTACTGAGAACGCAAGTCCAAGAATAATAAAAAATGGCCGTGATTTATCATTACCCCCAAGTGAACCGCCTATAATAATAGGCAAAATCGGTAATACACAGGGTGCCAATACCGTTAAAATGCCTGCAAAAAAAGATACAAAAATAAGGGCTAAGTCCATGATGACGGTACTTTGTAATTTAAATAAGATTTTGTCAACCCCTACCC
>JAYUUP010000064.1:0-3782 GCA_043754825.1 bacterium
AAGGCATCCCAGGCGTGCTTTCGCTCAGCCTCGGAAACGGTCTCAATGGATCGATTGCGGCGCAGTTGTTGACACTCGGACTTGCTGTTGATACAAATGGTGGACTTACAGCAGGAGCTTCTGGTCTTGGACTCAAGTCAACCTGTACAAATGGACAAATTCTCCAATATAATGGAATTGCGTGGGTGTGTTCGACGATTTCAGGGACTGATTCACAACAACTAACCTACAACTCAGCAACCAATACTTTATTACTCACTAACTCACCGAGTGTGACACTGCCGTACACGGTATTTGATGTCACTACAGATGGTTCGATTGCTCGCACGGGAACTAAGGCTACTGGGTATGCACTCTCGGCAGTACTCGGAACTGATATCTCAACTAGCGAAATTCAAGCCAGTGCAGTCACTTTAGCTAAAATTGCCACCGATGCAGTGGATAGCTCCAAGATTGTCGATGGTTCAGTCGCCACTATTGATCTTGCAAATGGTTCAGTAACTTTGGCAAAACTCGCGGCATGCGCAGCTGATGGACAAACCATTACTTATTATGCTGTAGATCCTGATGGTGCTGGTCCGCTGACTGTCGGATGGAACTGTACTACACCTGCTGCTGCTCCAATTTATACTGGAACTAGTGGAGTGGATGTAACCGGTACCGTAATTTCAATCGCTGCAAATGGTGTAACCACCGCAAAACTCGCCAATGGATCAGTCACCACACTAAAACTAGCCCTAGACGCCGTAACCACTGCTCAGATACTTGATGCGACAATTCAAACTGCAGATTTGGCTGATGATGCAGTAACTACCGCAAAAATCATCGATAATGCCATAACTGCAAATAAACTGACATCTGGGTCAGTCACCCTAGCAAAAGTCGCTGTGGACGCAATTAACAGTGCCAAAATTATCGATGGGTCGATCGCGCTGATTGATATGGGATCTGGATCAGTAGATACTGCTCAACTCGTCAATGGCTCCGTCACTACAGCTAAACTTGCAGCAAATGCAGTCGATTTGGCTACCAAAGTCACCGGAGTATTGCCGGTAATCAACGGCGGAACCGGACTTAGCTCTATCACTAACAATCAACTCTTTATCGGTGGTGCTGTAAACACCGTATCGCAACTCGCAAATGGAACTGCCGGACAAGTGCTCTCGATTAGCGCAGGAGCTCCTGTGTGGACAAGCAACGCTGCTACTCTCAACTCATCGACAGTCTCAGGTGCATCGAGTTCGGGTATATTTTTTTACGATGGAGGCGTGCTATCCCAAGATACTGCAAACTTCAACTACGACTCAACTACTAAAAAACTCACCGTCACTGGGGGTATCGATCCGTTGTATGTCCAAGTTAAGGATATTTCGGGAACGGGAGCATATTTTGAGTCATACGCTGGGCAAACCGCTGGAGTCTCTGCTCTGAACACCGGTCGCATGATTTACAATGCAACCACCAACAAATATCAAGTATCAGCAAACGGTGCAGCGTACACTGATCTCATCACCAATCTCGCGGTCAACTCAGTCTTTGGACGTACCGGAGCTATCACTGCTCAATCAGGCGACTATACAACAACCCAAGTCACTGAGGGCACAAATCTGTACTACACCGCCGCTCGATTTAGCGCAGCCTTGGCTGCAAAATCTACCACAAATCTGGCTGAGGGTGCAAATCTATATTATACTCAAGCTCGATTTGACACGGCTCTTGGATTGAAAACAACTGATAACTTGACTGAGGGATCTACAAATCTTTACTACACTCCTACCAGATTCAATACTGCATTTGCTGCAAAAACTACCACTGACCTCGCTGAGGGTACCAACAAATACTATACCGACACTCGTGCAGATGCCCGCATAAACCTACAAAAAGGAGCTATAAATGGTATTGCGAGTCTCGATGCTACTGGAGTGGTGCCGATTGCGCAGCTTCCTGGTATGGTACTCTCTGAGACATTTACCAAAGCCGATCTCGATACGACAGTTGGTAACAAGTGTACTGATTTGACGATTGCAGTCAGGGGTGATGTGTGTATCACGACCGCCTCCGCCAAAACATATATTTTAACTGCGCCAGATGGTACGATTGTAGGTAACTGGGCGTTACTTCTCTTTCCAATCTCAGTGTCCTCAGTCAATGGACAAAATGGTGTCGTGGTACTCACCACCACCGACGTAACTGAAGGTGCAACCAACAAATATTATACTGATGCCCGTGCACGCTTGGCAATATCAGCAACCGGGCCAATCGCCTACAACTCAACTACTGGTGTTATTTCAGTCACCGACGGTACGATCACCGGTATCAAACTTGCAAATAGCACTGTGGATCTCACCACAAAAGTCACCGGTATTTTACCTACTGCAAATGGAGGAACCGGTCTCGCGAGTATCGGTACCGCAGGACAAGTCTTGGCGGTAAATGCTGGAGCAACTGGACTCCAGTATATCGCTATCCCATCAGCACCGGTCAACTCAGTATTTGGACGCACGGGAGTAGTAACCGCAACTTCAGGTGACTACACCAGTGACCAAGTAACCGAAGGAACTACCAACTTGTACTACACTGACGCACGATCACGCTTGGCACTCTCTGCTACTGGTCCGATCAGCTACAACAACACAACTGGTGCGCTCTCAGTCGCTAACGGTACGATCGCCAATGTAAAACTTGCCAACTCAACTATCGCACTGGCCGTAACCTCAATCGGTACCAATCTCAATGCATCAGGTAGCCCTGCAGCACTTGGTGGCACACTCACATTAAATATTCCAGACGCGGGAGTTGGAGTAGTTCGAGGTCTCATCACCAATTCTGTTCAGACGATCACTGGTGTCAAAACATTTGATACTGGCATTAAGACATTTGGCGCTGAAGTCAGCAGTGGCACCGCACTCAAATTATTTGAAACTACCAATGCAACCTCGATCAGCCTCTCAGCTCCTACTACTCTCGCGACGTCTTACGCACTTACGTTACCAGGTGCTGATGGTTCAAATGGAAATGCACTGGTAACAGATGGCTCAGGCGCACTTTCATTCCGCAACACCTACTCGTACATCGCCCGTGTCGCAACGACCACCAACGGAGTATTGGCAACTGCATACGCAAATGGACAAGTGGTCGATGGTGTGACGCTGACAACCGGCAATATTATCGTATTGTCTGCGCAAACCGTCCCTACAGAAAACGGAGTCTACACCGTAAATGCATCTGGCGTCCCAACACGATTGGCAAATTCCCAGATCAACGGGCAGACGACATTTGTTGCCGCAGGAACTACAAACGCTGCTAAAATATATACTCTTTCAGCTGCAAATACCTACACTCCAGCAGCTTCAGGTATCACGCTGGCGGTTGGCACACTGGATTCTCAAGTAAAATCTGCCAACGGTGCTGTGATCTCTGGATCAAACGTGGTATTGCAAACTGCTGATGCTACAAATCCAGGACTGGTCTCAATCGGCGCACAAACCTTTGCAGGAAACAAAACTTTCGGCGCAAATCTGGCACAAACTGGAACCGGCACTTTTTCAACTGGAACCGGTGCAATCTCTCTCAACGGCACAACCTCTGTTTCTGGTACAAATACATTTAGCGTAGGCACAGGTGCCACAACATTTGGCGGTACCGTGACAATCTCGCCATTTAGTACAGCAGGTATCGTCAAAAACAGCGCTTTAGGAGTTCTCTCTTCTGGTCTTATCAACCTAGTATCTGAGGTATCAGGTATCTTGCCGATAGCCAACGGTGGTACAAACGCTACAACC
>JAYUUP010000065.1:0-11092 GCA_043754825.1 bacterium
TCATAAGCAAAATTCTAGCAGCAGATTATATTCGATCAATGGAACTACAAGGTTATCGTTTACTGATTCAAAAAGATATACCAGATACTCCAAATACAAAAAATAAAGTTGAAATACAGTTTGAACAAGACGAACAAAGTATACAAAAAGGAGTTGCGATGCTGCAAGCTTTACCTGCACCAAAGTGGTTTTGGAAGTGGAGTTATCCAGTGAGATTTCTTTTTGTGCTATTTCTATGGCCATTAGGTGTACCTGTATGGCTATATGGTAAATTTCAAAAATATAGTAAATTAATTCGAGTTGGTGCCTTGGCTGCGTGGATAATACTGGTACTGATAGTGTTTTCAAATAGTTATGGTAAGAACAAATATGTAAAAGAAAATAAAATAGCTAATGACCAGGCGAGTAATCAAAATATATCAGTAACTCCAAAAACTGAAGCTGAACTTATCTCTGAAAAAACAGCTGCAGATCAAAAAGCTAAAGATGATGCTGCAAAAACTGCACAGATAAAACAAGCTGAAATTGATAAGAATACAGAGCCCACCGATTTAAATAAACGTTTGCAGTGGCATATTGACAAAACATTCGACGGATATGCTAAAGTGGATGATCTGACTAAAGGATTTGTTAGTCTCTCACTTGACTATACAAATCAAACATTTTGGGATGGCAAAGCACTCGCGGTAAAAGCTACTCATGATTGCATAGAGTTTGCCAAAAAGATACAAAACTTTACGCAAGATAAAGAATATCAATGCAACGTAAGTAGTAAACTAACTGACTCTTTTGGCAAAGAAAACGTAAAAATTGTGTATACATTGACAGTATTCCAACCTGACTGGGAGAAATATGATTTTAATAACCTTAAAGGTAAATACTTAAATACATTTGCTAGCAATGAAGGTTCAGTTATTTATTTGAGTCCTGCTTTACAAGTTAAATTGCAAGATGTCATTATATTGTAGACGATTGTTTTAATAACTTTTTAAAAATAATATAATTTGGTGATCCCGGCGCGAGTCGAACGCACAACCTTTTCCTTAGGACGGAACTGCTCTATCCAATTGAGCTACGGAACCAATGCACTCAGCACACTCGAAAAAAGCAGAGTTGTAAAGTGTGCAAATATGTGCTATACCAAGTCATGTTTCAATTTTGGAAAGAAAAAATGCAGACGTTTGGTTTTTCGCACGCAGTAACGCCTGAAAATGTACATGAACTCACGACATTGCTGAGTAAATATGATATTGACCACACTCACTGGACAACTAAATCTGTGGATCATCTATGGAGTGAATATAAAAATGGCGAATGCGCACTCAAAATCATTAAAAACAAATTGGTGCGCTCGATTCGGGTAGTTAAATTGTATATCCTCAGCCCCGATAAAACTCAAATACTCATTGAAGATTTTGCTCGGTACAATATGCCGGATGGTACAGTGGTGACTAGAGAAAAGCAAAATATCCCTGGCGAAAAGCTGATGATCGGCGATACTGATTTGTATGCGGCTGCCAGGCGTTGTCTCCGTGAAGAAATGATGGATGACGTGCGTGAGCCGCTGTTGCAGAGCCTTGAAAAAACCAGTGATGAATATGAAAATAATGCAGAAAGTTTGCAATACAGAGGGCTAAATACCGTGAGAACCATGGTAGATTTTGAGGCAGTAATTGACGAAACTGAATTCAAACCCGATGGTTACTCTGAACAAAAAGACAACCGCACGACATATTTTCACTGGGTTGATTACGCTCACTTTTCCTAATTTATGCTCAATGAAATTGATAACGGTCGTAAAGTCACACTCTCGCAAATCGAGGCAGATTGGTCACCGTTGGAGTGGAAATTTGATCTTGGTGGAGTAGCGCATACTTTGCGGGGTCACTCCAGTGATAGCAGTGGCAACAAATCCAAGTTTAGTGAGCAGTTTTCGCAAGCAGGCAAGATAGCCAGGCTTTTCAAAGAAGTCAGAGGAAATATCTATCTTGCAACCCAAAAAGATAAGCAGCTACCACGAGAAAGTGCCTTTTACGAACAAAATGGGAGTTTATGCCTAGTGTTGCCAGCTGCGTGGCTTTCGGAGACATTGCAAAGTATGGGGATGTACAAAACTATTGCTGGTATCCCGAGACCCTATAGATTTTTTCGATTTGTAGTGGGGAGAACTGAAGGAAAGTATTATCTTGCGTCCACCTATCCAGTCGAGACAGATAGGGCACTTGGCACAATTCGGTACTACTCGCGTTCAAAATAGGTCTGGTTTTTTAGCGTGTCTGGCATGAGTTGCTGCGATGATTTTTTATCTTTTAAATCATGATCGTACTGATAGTCTTTGCCATATCCAATGTCCTTCATAAGTTTTGTGGAGGCGTTTCTCAAGTGAAGTGGTACCGGTAAATTGCCATGTTTTTTGACATCATGCATTGCAGCAGAATATGCAGTGTATACGTTGTTATTTTTGGGGGCACGAGCAAGATATTGCGCTAGCTGAATCAAAGCAGTGCCGCATTCGGGCATACCTAGTTTTTGACATGTTTCGTAGACGGTATTGGCCATCATGAGTGCGGTAGGGGAGCTGTTCCCGATATCTTCACTCGCAAATCTCAGCAATCGACGAGCAATAAACAGTGGATCTTCGCCACCATCGAGCATCCGACATATCCAGTAGGTCGCAGCATCGGCGTTGCTGGAGCGTAGGCTTTTGTGAACGGCGCTAATGATATCGTAGTGCCACTCACCATTTTTGTCGTATTTGAGAAAAAGCTGCATCGCGCTGGCAACAATCGACTCAGTTATGATGCCGTCTGATGCGGTATTGATAGCTATTTCGAGTGAGTTTAGTGCAAATCTGACGTCTCCATTGGCGCGCTCGGCGATAAGCGACAGTAGCTCTGTTGGTTGCGGTGCACGCATTTCAGCAGATCCTTTTTCCAGTGCTAATACAATATCTTTTATATCTAGTGGTTCAAATACAAGTACGCGTGTGCGAGAAAGTAGTGCATTGATGATTGTAAATGAGGGGTTTTCAGTAGTTGCGCCAATGAGTATCAAAACACCATTTTCAACATATGGGAGTAGTGCGTCTTGCTGAGCTTTGTTCCAGCGGTGAATCTCGTCGACAAATAAGATAGTCTTACGTTCATTTAAAATATTTTTTTTGGCATGCTCAATAGCTTTCTTGAGCTCGCTTTTACCATCCATCACTGCTGATAATTCGATCCAATCGGCATTGGTTTGTGAAGCGATAATACGGGCAAGGGTGGTTTTGCCGGTTGCCGGTGGTCCCCAAAAAATCATTGAAAATAAATGGTCGCTTTGTAGCATCTTTTGCATGATGGAACCAGAGGCAACCAGATGGTGCTGACCCAAAAAATCATTGAGAGTGCTCGGTCTCAGACGCGTTGCCAAAGGTGCCATAACTATCGAAAATTAGCATGAAAAATAACTACTGACAAGGTTAGAAAAATGGTGCGTGTTTGCGGGTTGGTTTTTTGCTAGAAACTTGGGCTATCGAATGGGTAATGGCACCAGGTAAAAACTTAACATCACTCGTATTTTCGAGAGTCAGCTGGTTGAGCATGAGGGAGTGAGCTTCATGAGTGATGCGGACTTCGGTGAGTATTGCACCTTCGATGCTAACTCCGGTGAGGTCAAACATTTCGAGGAGCTCACTTTTTATGTGTCCAAATTTGTAGTCGGTATCAGCTGCAAAACGTAGTAAAGATACCGAGCGTGCGGCGCGCAAAAAGAGTGTCTTGGCGTGCATTTCAAGCTTAGATTCAAAATCTGCTAGTGGGATACGAAACCCATTTTCATTGATTTGTACGATATTGTAGTTTTTTGCAAATTTTTCGGCGTCGATTATCTTGTATTCGATTGAGAAACTCACTAAAAATGAAAAGTTTTGACGCGTCACCACCATAAGATCGTCGACACTCACCAACTGAGTATTGATGGGCAACAACACTGCAAATACTGATTGTTTCCCGCTCCATCCAGTAAATACTCTGCTCAAGCCAGAATGCACTACCCGCAAAAATGAGTTGTTTTTGTATACCACCGCTTGATACGACGGCAGTACTTTGATCTGAGTAAACCACATAATTATGTAAAGATTAGAGTATACTTTTTACGCTTCGTCAATACTATCTCACACAGATTGACAAGTCTGTTTTTTTTACTTTTTATAGCGGAGTATGGAAAAAAAAGAACACAAACACGACGTTAAGTCATCGCACAAAATTATCAAAAAATCATCACCTGGATTTACTCAGGAAACTATGATGTTGCTCACCACGGTTGCAGTAGTACTGACTTGTGCTGCACTGGTCATTGGCGTAGCCCTTGGACTACAAAGATTTGGCAATGAACTCTCAAAAATCAGCACCAATCAAGGAGTGCAAAATTCTCAAATAACGGCGCTCTCGACCAAGCTCGATGAAGTCAGTACTAAAGTGGCTACTGGAGGTACGGGAACAACTACAGCACCAGCAGCAAAGGTGACCGTGGACATCAATGCAATTAAAGGCTTGTTTACTAAAGATAATATCACGATGGGTAATGCAAACTCCAAAGTGTTGTTTGTGGAGGTATCCGATCCTTCATGCCCATATTGTCATATTGCTGCAGGTAAAAATCCTGAGCTTGCCAAACAATCAGGCGATAAGTTTACCTACGACACTGATGGAGGTACGTATCAGTCTCCCGTGCGTGAGATGCGAAAACTCGTCGAGAGTGGCAAGGCAGCAATGGTAACACTTTACAGCAATGGTCACAATGCTGGTGAAATAGCGATGCAAGCTTTGTACTGTGCCAACGAAAAAGGAAAATATTGGGATGTTCACGACTTGCTTTATAGTAATGCAGGGTATACAATCATCAATCAAACAGTGAAAAATGATGTAACAAAATCTCCTGAACTGGCTAGTTTCTTGGCGAGTGCGGTCGATAGTAATTTTATGAAAGACTGTCTCACTACCGGCAAATACAAGGACAAACTCGCCAAGGATATCACGACGTCGCAATCACTTGGTGTGCAGGGAACGCCAGGATTTTTTGTAAACACTACCAACTTTGCTGGTGCATATAGTTACGCAGATATGAAAAGTGCCGTCGATGCCGCGATGAAGTAAATTTACGAACAAAAGTCAAATGTAAATATTGAATCTTGCCTTTAAAAGAGGCAATTTTTTGTTTATATTGCCTCAATTAGCTTGTTTTGTTTGTTTGCCATCACACTTTTGTAGAAAAACCAGCCGACGATTGCTACCGTAGACAATGGAGCAACCCACTCTGGTATGTGTATTTTAAAGGCATCGGCAATCATCACGGTGCCCAGAACTGAGAGTGAGTACATGGCGCCATTTTTGAGATAAGCCAATTTTTTGATGTTTTCAATGTTTGAAATAGTCAGTTGGCGTACTACGATTGCACCAATACCATTTCCAATCAAAATGAGTGGAATAATCAGCGTAAAAGCAAATGCGCCGACCACACCATCAATCGAAAAAATAGAATCAATAACTAGCAAAAACAATATCTTGCTGGTGTCTGACGATACTCCACCGCCAGTGAGCATGCGCCGCTCGGCAATCTCGGCTTGCTGTGAAAACCCGTGAGTGATAAAAAATGTCGTGGATCCAATCACCGCTGCGAGCGCGAGATACGGGTCTATACGCAGCGACTGGTACACTATTGCAACCAAAATCAATGAGATAACTGAGTAAAACCATATGCCATGTTGCGCAAAGAACTTTTCAACACGAAGTCCGACATTTTTTGCATCTAAAAATAACCAGTTAAAAAACAAAAATACTAAAAATATACCTCCCGCCATTAGCAGATATGGTGCTGAGCGATGGATGGAGTCGATCACTACTGGATCAGATGTAAACACTCCGGTGAGTACTTTGTCAAAAGCAAGTGAGGGGTTTGAGACCCAGACGATGATAATTGGGAGTAATCCACGCATGATAAACACCGCAAAGAGTAGTCCCCACGTCAAGAACCAGCGCCTTGCTTTTTGTGACATCCCATGCAAAATCTCAGCGTTGATCACTGCATTGTCGATACTCGAGACAATCTCAAACAAAATTAGTCCGATAATAATGAGTCCGTCTGTAAAAAAAATGTTCATATTTAATAAGTTTTGATGGTATTTTGTCGAGTATCCATGGCTTGGTTTGCCAGGGTGTCGCATGTGGAGTTGAACTCACGCAGTACGTGAAAATAGTGCATGCTGGTATAGTGTGATTTAAGTTGCAAAAATTGCTCGAAAAGAGGCTTGAGTAGCGGGTGCTTGACTTTGTAGCGGCCCATAATTTGACGTTGTACAAGCTCACTATCTATTACGCCTACTACGTCACAGCCTTGACCTTTGTGCGCCAAGATCCACTCTAGACCATGCAGGACGCCATTCCACTCGGATTGATTGTTGGTCATTTCGCCTAGATATTGTGATAGCTCGGCAACGGGTGTAAAATCACCTTTTTCAATCATACCTTGGTTAATTTGCTTAGGTGAAAGCTCACTAAAATATATGGCTACTCCCACTCCCGAAATGCCCGGATTACCTCGACACCCACCATCACTATACACGATAAAAGTCATTGAAATGTGGTCACAACTATGAAATGAAGTTTTATTATTGTCAAAATAAAAAATGTTGCTTACAATCATATTATTAAAGTCTATCCGCAAAAATGACAAACTCAAATCAATACCCAGATCCAAACGCTCATACCTCTGGTAATGCGCCCAATCCGCAGCAATACACCCCAAACCCGCAGGCAGTGCAGCAAATGCAACAAATGAGGGCTCAAGCTGGTGCTCGTCCTCCACAAGGCATGAACCCTGCCCAATATCGTCCTGCGCCTGGTCAGCAAATGCAGCGTCCGATGCAACAACGAGGACAACCACTGCCTCGTCAAGCAAATCCACAAAATATCGCTGGACTTGGACGTGCCGCATTACCTCAAAATCGTGCACCACAGCAACGACCGTTTAATCGGTTTGGTATCAATGCGAACGCAGCGCATACCGCAGGTACACAGCTACAAAATCGTGGTCCAAATCCACACCCACAAGGAGGAGAAAATCTACGACGTTCAGTCATAGAGACTCAAATTGAGATTGAGAAGTCATTGATTGAAAACCAAAAGCACTATTTGGAGGGGGTCAATACTGTCAAAGATTTGATAGCGCCGAGTGCTGTAAAGATTAACTCCAATCGCCTTGAAATAGGTACTAAATTTGTGCGTACCCACTTTGTATTGACTTATCCACGCGTTATCTCAACCGGGTGGCTCGAAGCCGTCATCAATGCTGATATTCCACTCGACCTCTCGATTTTTATTTATCCACAAGACAGCGAAGTAGTACTCAATGAACTGCGTAAAAAAGTTGGTAAAATCCAGGCATCGCTCCAAATAAACACTGAGAAAAATGCTGCGCGTGATCCTGCACTTGAAACCGCTTACCAAGATGTCGAGCAACTCCGCGACGCAATCATGCAAGGCACCGAGAAGTTTTATCGGGTAGGGGTGTACGTGACTGTGTATGCAGATACTGAAGAACAACTCGAGCGGTACAGCAAAACTATCGAAAACTTTTTTGCCCGCCAAAACATCATCGCCAAACGCGCTGCCTTGCAGATGGATAATGGCTTTAATTCGACACTTCCGATCCTTAAAGACGAACTAAATGTATTTACAAATCTAAACACTGGTCCACTCTCAGCTTCGTTTCCGTTTGTATCGTCTGATCTTTCGAGCGACAATGGTATTCTTTACGGTATCAATCGTCACAATACTTCGCTGGTAATTTTTGATCGATTTGAACTTGAAAACGCTAACGCGACTATCTTTGCAACTTCGGGTGCCGGCAAATCGTACACAGTAAAACTCGAAATTTTACGCTCACTCATGATGGGAACGTCAGTCATCGTAATTGATCCTGAAAATGAGTATAAACGTCTTTCAGATACTGTCGGTGGTACGTTTATCAACCTCTCACTCAACTCTGACAATCGCATCAATCCCTTTGACCTTCCAAAACCATTGCCAGGTGAAAACAATGCAGACGTGTTGCGTTCAGCGATTATTGATCTTTTAGGATTGCTGTCACTTATGGTTGGCACGCTCAACCCGGAGGAAAACTCTATCATGGAGCGCGCAATCAAGGAAACGTATGCCAAGTACGATATTACTGAAAACGCTGATTTTAGCGATAAAGTTATCCCAACGCTCACCGATCTCGTCAATATCCTAGGAGGCATTGTTGGAGGTGAAAGTCTCGCACAGCGCTTGTATCGATACACAGAGGGTACCTTTTCAGGGTTTTTGAATCAACGTACCAACATCAACATCAACAACAACTTTATCGTATTTTGTTTGCGCGATTTGCAGACAGAACTTCGTCCGATCGCGATGTACACTTTGCTCAAATTTGTTTGGAATGAGATTCGCAGTGAGAAAAAGAAACGACTCCTGACAGTAGATGAGGCTTGGATTATGATGCAAAATGAAGATTCTGCTAAGTTTTTGTTTGGTCTAGTCAAGCGCGCCCGTAAATATTATCTTGGTGTGACTACCATTACCCAAGACGTTGGTGACTTTTTGCGTTCTCCATACGGAAAGCCGATTGTAACCAATAGTGCCATGAAAATTTTGCTCAAACAAGACTCAGCAGCGATTGAAAATATCAAAGAGGTGTTTAATTTGACGGAGGGTGAGGCGCAGGTGTTGCTCCAGTCAAGTGTTGGACAAGGTATCTTTTTTGCTGGGCCGCGTCACGTAGCAATCGAGATTATTGCGTTTCCGACAGAGCACAAAATTATCACTACTAATCCAAAAGAACTTGAGGATCAAGCTAAAGAAGAAGCACAATATTAACGAGTATGAAAGGGGGGTACTCGTATTTGGCGTGTGTGCAAGAGCAAATCGACCCAATCATGTATCAGCGAGGGCTTCGGTACTATCTGGAGGGACGGGTGGGGCAGTTTGTCCAGCTCAAGTTGCCGTTTTGGCGTGAGTATGCCGTGCATGGGCGAGAGCAGCACAGTGTGCGATTGCCGTTGGTGCATTTGTTGCTCGGTGAACACATCACTGAGCGAAATGAGGCTTTTTGCCAGTTTGCAACGTGTACGTGTGATTACTTTGCTGCCCAAAATACTTGCAAGCATATTGTGGCGGTTGCGGCGGCGCTTGACAAGGAGTTTGTAACTACAGTGCTTCCCGCTACGCAACTCTCTGTTGATATTACATCGTCGCTCGATACTCTTTTTTCAGTCGAACAATCTAAAAAGCAGCAGCAGTGGTATCAGGATTTTGAATATTACCTCAGTTTATCCGAGGAGGGTGATCCGCAGCATCTTGTGCTCAGAAATTTGCAATATACTGTACTTGATGCCTTTGCAAATCCTGAGCGAAATGCCGGTTTTCTCGCTGATTTAGCCAAGCTGGTCAGTGAATCGTTTGAAAGCTGGTCGCGACAGAAAAAAATGTCACTTTTGCTTGCGAGTGAGCGATTTTGGCTGATTGGACTTGGCGCTTGGTGGACATTTTGGAAACCATTTTTGCATCGATTTGAACATCAGCTTCACGCTCAAGTCCTCGCAAACTTGTTTTGTATTAGTGAAAAAAATGCCCACCTTTTTGCTGATTTTTATGAGGAGTTTACCAAGGTGTTACGTGGACTGACCATAGATCAAAAAAATGCGATACTTATTTATTTAGCAGGGCAGCAATCTTCGATATCGCAGCAAATCAGAGCAGCATTAGTGATGCACAGCGAGTTATTTTTACGAGAACACTTAGATGAAATGAGTCTGGATTTGTTGTTTCGTGCGGTCAAAATTATCCCAGATGAACAAGAAAAGATAGAGTATGCACTGTCATCGCAGCTAAAAACCTGGTCCGATTTTTTAGACGCATCATCCTACAACGACCTTGTAAATGCAGTCCAGCAGTGGCGTCAAATAATTGGAGAAACGAGTGAGCTCGACAAAGTATTGTTGTATATCCAAACTAACCACAAGTCAAAACGCAGCTTAATGGCACGCTTGAGATAATTTATAGCTGTACTTTTTTTGCTTGAGGCACTTGTTGTCCTATCGTTTTGAGTGCTTCAGTTGCAGCTTGTGTTTCTGCCAGTTGTTTGGTTTTGGCACGTGCACTCGAGAGAAGCACGTCTTGGACATACACTCCCACCTCAAATTCCTTTTCATGATCTTTACCCCATGAGTTTAGTAATCGATAGCGGGGCGCATTTTTGTAGAGCTGCTGGACTTTTTCTTGAAGCAATGTTTTAGGATCTTTGAGTTCAGATTGACTCACCGCTTCGGGTGCATATGGCAAGATCCACTCAGTAATAAACGCCCGGGATTGCTCCAACCCAGCATCGAGATACAGCGCTCCGATCAGTGACTCGACCATATTTGCCACGATAGACTCGCGCACAAACCCCAGCTCTCTGCGTTCCTCATCTGAGACAATGCCGTATTTTGGCAGCTCAAGCTGGGTTGCAACACGTGAAAGACTAACTCGATTTACGAGGTGAGCACGGACAGTAGTCATGGTGCCCTCGGGTAGCTGATAATTGCGGTACAGATGATCGGTCACTACAAACTCAAGGATAGCGTCGCCCAAAAATTCTAGTCGCTCATAGTTTTCACTTATCTGCTCATCTCTGACCTTTTCTCGAAAGTAAGATTTATGAGTGAGGGCGATTTTGAGTAAGGTTTTATTTTCAAACTCATACTGAATTTTAGCCTCTAGTGCCTCAACTGCAATGCTAATTTGATCTACCATTTGATTGAAAAACTATGAAATAATTGGTGTTCATGGCGCTGGATATATCCAGTAAGTGTGAACTTAGCGCAGAGGATTTTCCACTCAAATGCACCTTCGGGATCGACAACTAAAAAAGGATCTTTGCGCCAAAGATGAGCTAGAGATTGAGTTATTTTCAGTTCGAATTCACGTGAAGCATCGTCAAAAAAGTCAGTTGGTTTTTGCCACTCACCCTCCATGGTTGCCAGTACTCCAGCAACTTTCCAGGGATGCTCTGTCATAGCTGCTAGTAATGGTGA
>JAYUUP010000066.1:0-3626 GCA_043754825.1 bacterium
TGTCATCCTCGGACTTGATCCGGGGATCCAGAGCCAAACGTGGCATATTATAGCATGTAAAAATTACTTTACATCACGTGAAATATATGCTATTAATAAATTACTAGAAAACGGTGAGCGTCCGCTTAAATCCAGCTGTTTTCTGTGAAGCGAGGTAATTATGAAAGAAGGTTATATGGTAGTGCTGAATCTTGTTAAGAATGGTAGCGATGGCTTCAGCAAGCGTGCAAGTGCCAACTTAACTCCAAAAAAGATTGTGATTGTCACCTGCCCGCTACCTAAATATGTTAACTCCGATGATCTGGCTGTGAAGATCAGTGAGTTGATTCTTGCATTTAATACCTCGGAGCAGTGCACAGATAAATTATGCGATGATCATGATTCCCATATGTTTATCACTCATATTTACTTGCCAAACACTCAAGTCATTGATGAGTGGAGAAACCACAACGTTTCTTTTCGCGATATGAAGGTTGAATTTCTCGATGAATTTTATCGAGAATCTGTATTTGGATAACATTTCAAAGTTAACTTAATACTCCCCACTATTTTCGGTGGGGATTTTTTTGTGTGTAAAGTGGTGCGGGATACTAGATCCCCGGGTCGAGTCCGAGGATGACATTCTTACTATTTTTGAGGATGACAGTATAAAAATATATGCTGAAATAATCGATACTATTTTATTGTATTGCACTATTTGTGTTGGCTCTTGGCTCTGGATTGCTTCGTTCCTCGCAATGACAATTCATTTTAAAATAATAATTCCTTGTTTTGACAGCTCTTGTTTTGTTGGATATTGTGCGTCCATGAGCAAGAGGAGTTATTCGTTTGATTATGAGCCGTTTCGGGAGGCTATTGTGGCGATATTGACTGATCTGAGCAAGGAAAAAAATCTCACTGAAAAGCGGTACAAACAGATCGTGTATCGCCCCGTTGCTGGATTGGATGGGCCGATCTCCAAAGCGGTGTTGCTCCAGGCATACACTCACCTCGTCAACCACGAGCCGGATGTCGTGCCTGCCGATGCTACGTTGGCTGACAAGATCAAGATGAAGCCGATGCGCACTCAGTCGGGCGTGACTCCGGTGACAATCCTCACCAAGCCGTTTCCGTGCCCAGGAAAGTGCATCTTTTGTCCCAACGACGTGCGTATGCCCAAGAGCTACCTACCCGATGAGCCGGGAGCCCAGCGCGCCACCCGAAACCATTTTGATCCGTATTTGCAGACGTACGATCGACTGCGGGCATTTGAGAAAATCGGACACTCTACGAGTAAGATTGAACTCATTATCCTCGGCGGTACCTGGTCGTATTATCCGGAGAGCTATCAGCGGTGGTTTATAAAAAGGAGTTTTGAGGCGCTCAATGATTTTTCTGCGGGAATTGATCGCACGGGCGAGGTGGATTATCACGGGCTGGATGAGGAAAAACTGTCGCAAGTAGATGCCATCGGGCACGTGATCCGCAATAATATTCCTGGAGAAATCACTTATAATCAGCTAATCAAGCAAATTAACGCTGAGAATAATGAAAAAAATGCTGCGGTTGAGCAAGCGGAGTGGTCGGCACTGTACGCAGAGCACGCCAAAAATGTAATGAGTGAGTGTCGGTGCGTAGGTCTGGTGATCGAGACGCGACCTGATATCATCGATGAAGTGGAGGCGATACGGCTACGAAAACTCGGGTGTACCAAAATCCAAATCGGTATCCAATCACTGCAGGACGAGGTGCTGGCACTCAATAAACGCGGACACGATGTAGCACGGACAAAAGAGGCGTTTCGGCTGCTCAGACTGATGGGATTTAAAATCCATGGGCACTGGATGGCAAACTTGTATGGTAGCAATCCTGAGGCTGATAAGGCTGAGTATGGGCAACTGTTTTGGGATGAGGCGCTCTGCCCGGATGAGCTCAAAATTTACCCGTGTTCGTTGCTCGAGACTGCTGAACTGATGGACTACTGGCGGGATGGGCGCTGGGTGCCGTACACTGAGGAGGAGCTTGTCGATGTGGTAGCCAGTGCGATCGTGCAAACTCCTGAGTATTGCAGGCTGACCCGCGTGATCCGAGATATCCCTTCAACTGACATAGTCACCGGTAATAAAAAGACAAATTTGCGGGAAATTGCCGAAAAACGAGCTGATAATTTGGGGCAAACACGGCGCGATATCAGGTCACGAGAAATTAAAAATGAAAAAGTGACGTTCGAGGAGCTAACGCTGGATAGTGTGGAGTACCAGACTACTGTTGCGAGAGAGTATTTTTTGCAATACGTCCGAAAAAGTGATCATAAAATTTGTGCATTTTTACGGCTGAGTCTGCCAATTTCAACTGAAGCCGGTGGTAGCCATCCATTTTGCAGTGAACTTGATGGCTGTGCGATGATCCGCGAAGTGCATGTGTACGGAAATGTAGTCGATGTCGGCAAAAACGAGCTAGGGCGTAGTCAACACCTCGGCCTGGGTTCACTGCTGATCCAAAAAGCTAAGGGGATGACTCAGAATGCCGGATATCAAAAACTAGCAGTGATTAGTGCGATCGGGACTCGGGATTACTATCAAAAAAGAGGTTTTGAGTTAGAGGAGTTGTATCAGATTACTACAATAAAATAATATTACTGGATCACTGGTGCTGCTATCCAGCCGACGGTGATGTCTTTGGATTGTGGCGAGCTGATCAAGATATCAAAACCGTATTTGGTGACAGTGTCTACACCGTATTTGTACTCCGGTAGTCCGAGAACTGAGACAGTAACTACTGGTGTAGCCTGATAGGCAGTTTTAAACGTCACGTGAACCTTGGTCTCACCAGTTTTTACGACAGTGTACCCTGCATTATCTGCAACAATCGCGGGAATGGTCTCAGCTGGTTTGATTGGTGCGGCGTTTTTCTTTTCTAGTTCGCTGACCTTACCCTCCAGTGTAGCGATACGAGCGGTGTTGGCATCGACGATTTTGACGATATCTTGGATGGATTGGACGAGCAATGGAGTCAAGCGTCCATAATCGACCGACCATGGATCAGTGGCTGGATCAGCACCTCCTACTGAAACCGCGTTGGGATACACTTCATAGAGTTCTTGAGCGATGTATCCTTGCAAAGTCAAATGGTCTGGATCGTTTTTGTAATTAAAGTCTCGAACTTTAATTTTGTTTAAAGCTTCTAGACCTTTGGTCGTACTAACAATGTTTTCTTTCAGCCGCGCATCAGAAGTAGTATTGTAAGCCACACTATTGGAAGTATCCTGTTTGATCGTACCAATTTCTATTCCAGAAGGATTTTTAAGGAAAGTAATCGCGTTTGATCCAGCAGCATTGGTACCAAACCTAATATCCAAACCATTCGAAGTATTCGAAGTTATAGCATTTTTAATAGTAACGGCAGCTATTCCACTGGTGGAATTTTCGAACCATGCAGCATTATCTGTCCCAGTGATTGCAGAAACATTGAGTGTGGCTGTACGAGTAACCGCCGTTCCTATACTGATTTTTCCAGTAGGAATAGCCAATGTACCATTAATGTTTGATCCATAAATTAAATTACCAATACTCATTTGATTATTTCCTGATGTTTGAATAGGTACATTTGCACTATTACCAATCAGAATATTATTATTACCACTAGAT
>JAYUUP010000067.1:0-10942 GCA_043754825.1 bacterium
AGTGTACGCTAATCGAGTAAATAATCACAAACACCAGGCTCACAATCGAGCCAAACACGACATCGATAACTGAAGTTCCCAGTTTTTTGACGTCGTCGCGGACTTTTTGGATGAGTGCCAGTGTCTTGCCGGATTGCTGATTTTCAAACTCGGCAAACGGCATCCCGAGTGATTTTTTGATGCCGTCAGTATAAATTTGCATCCCGATTTTCTCACCGACTAGACTGAGCAAATAATCCTGAAATGTCTGTGCGATACGAGCGACGAGAGCAAAAAGTACCCCGATACCGAGAAATATGAGCACCCCTTTGACAAATACCTCGGTCGAATACGTACCCACCAATGACTGCCCATCATGATTTATAAAAAACCGGTCACTAATCCACTGAAATGGAAACGGCTCCAATAGCGAAAATACCGATGAAAAAAGCGCACAAATCAACAGCAAAAAGATCCACTTTGCCTGGGGTCGCAGGTATTGCATTAAAATATTCATATCGTGAAGTAACGTTGAAGTTACTGTAAAATAGAGATAGATTTTCGTCAATGTATTCACCTCAAAATTTGCATTGACGACTGTCTACATAGCGCTGATTGGATATGCGTATGTCACTCATAACAAAAATGCATGCTCGGTCACCATCTTGGTAGCTGCAGTGCCGTTGACTGTGCCTGGGATTGTGTTTGCGGTAATGGCTGGAAACCATAATCCTGATGATTATACTCGAGTTACATTTGATCTAACACTTGATAATAAGTCTAATACTCAAGTTCAGTATTACATTTGTACACAAAGTGGTAAGTTGATAAATTCAGGATATACTGATTATGGAACTTACCCGGAGTTCTCACCACCAACTAACTACAAATATAACTATAAAAAAATACCTGCTGGGCAAAAATATGATACAGGTATTGATGCTAGTTTATTAAAAATAGATGCTTCCGGTCAGTGTAAAGTATACATAGGACCAGCACTTCCAACTCAAAAAGGAGCATTTTATATCAACTCAGCGTGTAAAGATTCCCCTGCATTTTTAAAAGTTATTCTTCCTTCAGTTTCTACACCACAAATAATTACAATGACTGGAACTAGCAACGGGTTAGACTCAATGTCTATCAGTTCTCCTGCACTAATACCAAACGATCCAGTACAACCATATCCGTCCAAAGGTGTAGTGCCTGGACGAGCAATACTCGATAGTTTTGTTTTATCTTCTTCCAGCGGTAATATTTGTATCAATGATCAAATAAAACCGTACAATTTCATAATGCAAAACAATACTCTTGCAGTGCAAAATGGAACTTATACCATTAAATTTCCTTCAATAAACTCAGATCCTTGCAGTTACTTGAACACTTCAACGACTTTTAATTTGCTAAATAATACTATTTTTACCGCGAGAGCAGCAAATACAACAACATCAATGGGCAATTATAATACTTATAGTGCTAAAGAAAAAATGTTTTTGGCTCGAACATCTCTAACATCAAATGCAGGTATGGCATCAGTAATTGCTATGACTGGAGGTTACCCTGCATATAATTTTTGTATTGATGGCATCGTCCGAAACGAGAGCGGTCCATCTGGTTCAGGCACAATTCGAGTTACACCTGGAACTCACATTGTAAGCAAGGTAATCAATAATAATTCGAATATGACATCAGTTTGTGATGATAGTACACAAAGCAAAACAAAATAGAGATATACTATCATCAAATTTTTCCAGCCACCGAGCTGGTTTTTTTACGATTATTTTTATAATGATTGAACTTGCTGAAAATATCCAAACCCAGCCAGCCATGCCGGAAATACTATCGCGCCGAGTGAGTGTCGCACCAAGTTCTGCTCATCAAACCAAGCTTTTTCAGTATCACTCCAGCCGCCTTCGGGGCCAACCAATACAATATTTGATAGTGGCTTTTCCACTTTTTTTTCGCTGCCCTTTTTAACTATTGGCTTTTTTTCAGTTGTGACGATATCGAGTACCGTCGGGTTGAGTTTTTGAATAAGTGCGTGGACGTGTTCTTTACCCAACACTATCTCAATACGCGGTAGATACGCAACTTCGGCTTGTTCGCAGGCACGGATCAAAATACGATCGAGGCGCTCCAGATTTACGGGTTGTTTTTTTTCACTCAAATCAGTATCGACGATGTACAGTACCTCGACCCCAGCATGCGGCAAAATCTCAACTAGTTTTTCGAGATACGCGCGGTCTGGCTTGGCTTGGATCAAGATATTTTTGGCGGCGTTTTCTCGCTTTTCCGATCTCAGACGTGTCCAGACTACCCCATGTTGCTTTTTTTGCACAAATCGAATTTTAGCACGCACGACGTCGCCTGCTAGATTGGTTACCCAGATTTTTTCACCTTGTTCGGGGCGCATTGCCCACAGATGCTCGGCATCATGCCCTGCCACGCTATTTCCCGACAAATCGGCAACAAAAAAATACATATCCTTTCAGCAAATCTTAGTGGTGTGTGTGTTTTTCTTTGGCAGAGTGTACCAGCTGCACCGCACCATCGATTGCCTCATTCACTACTTTAGCAGACTCAAACCCTTCTTTTAAAATCGTGCCCTTTGGTAAATCCGGTGACAAAATATCGATTCTGACCAATGTCCGTGCAGCATTTTTGGTAATGATTACCTCAACCCGCTCTACCCGAATACTCGTCTCAAATACTTTAGCAAGTTTCTTGGAAAATAATTCTTCATTGAACTGTACGTCACCTCGAAAGTCAGCGCGCTCACAGTCTTTGTAGGTATACACAATATTTGGTTCCATAGTTTCACACTTGTAAAGCAAGAGTGGCGCTTTGTCAACCAACCGTAAAAAAAGAGCCGATTTCTCGGCAAAAAAAGATACTATTTACAGGCTATCAATGGCGAACAAAAGAAACTACTGCCATCACGATACATCCTAGCGCGATAACCCGAGTCAAAAACCAAGGCAAGTTGTCAGTCCAATGCTCAGGTGGGATATGATTATCACTACTATGCTCGGGCTGCTTATTATCCATATTTACTCCTTTTGTAATGCTGAATACCTGTATATATATTGCAATACGGCAAGATTGACAATAGCTAAATCTTGAGTCTATTTCTCAAGCCTGCCAGCATTTTTGTGCTAAAATTTCCAACTTTAAAATATGTTTCGAGGAGCGATTTTTTGGGTGGCGTGACGAGGGGGCCACCATTATCGATGTAGCGAGAGACTGCTGCATCTTGGTCGAGTTGCGTGAGAAATTGAGTATCTTGGATACCGAGTGCGATAGCCACTTGTTTAGTAAGGGCAGCTGATGCAGTAATCGGAGCAGAGTGGGCAGCATTTTTGACTTCAAGATAGCGCCCCATAGTGCGACTCGCCATAGTTTTGAGGGCATGGACTGGTGCTAAAAAGTCGTTTTGGGCACCGATATATGTGGTAGGAATACTGAGAGTGGTGTCAATCATAAATGACTGCGTTCGGACATATTTTTGCTCAGCTTTTTCAGCATTCAGTCGCGGATTTTTCTCACTTAATGAACGTTTTGTAGTGTCCTTTTTGCGACGATTTTTGAGGTAGGTGACGAGGGGATTGCTGGCGAGGCGTGAGAGAAGACTACGGGAGGTTTGAGATTGTGAAAACTCAGTCATAATCACTGCCTTGGTAGAATTTTTTGATGCGGGTATGACTCCATATTTTTCTGCACTCGAGATCATGATTAATTGAGTGGGCGGCTGAGAAAGCTTGGCTACGACTGATTGGGCGATATTGCCACCATACGAGTGGCCTACTAGGTAAAACAGTGGATTGCTAAGCTTGGTTAGCGCATCGGTGATTGCTGCGGTGAGGTCGCTCACTTGTTGCTCAAATGGCACAATACCCTGAGTATCACTTGAGTAACCCTGATTGTAGCGGTCAAATATGATACTATTAACTTTCGATGATACACGTGAGGCAAGGAGGTGAAAATTTGAACCGTTAGTGCCGACTCCCGGAATACAGATCATCAATGGCAATGCAGGATCAGTGATATGCAGCTCATAAAACAGTTGTTTGTTTGGGTTTGTGATATCGGTGTACTGACCTTGGTGACTCTTAAGATTTGGCCCAGCTTCAATCGGGCGTATTCCCTCGAGTGCAAATTTTTCAAGCTGCATTTTTCTGATCAGAGAATCACGCTTTTTGCAAAGTATATTGAGACGATTGGTGAGGGTAAGTCGCTGATCACAAGTATCAGTAAAGTTGAGAAGTGAATCAAGTTTAGTTATCTCGTCATCGTAGGCTTGTCGACGATTAAGTAAGTCAAGATACTCGGTGGACTGGCGACGATAATCAGCATATGCTCCTGGTATTGTGTGCTGGGGAATGTGGTGTCGAGCATTTTTATCGTAAGATGTATCGGGTGTATCCATACATTTATATTGGCATATTTAATCGTATTAGACAATCAAAAATAGCCAATTACTTGACCTCAAAAATGCAGGTATTAGCGAACTATAAAAATTGTTAAAAGCAAAAAACAACAAGTCTGCTCCCGATAATCCTAAAATGCCAAGAGGCGACTTCATCCAGTTCAATATAGGATTGAAGCAATCATCAATATCAATACCAGCTTGTTTAGCGGTAAAACACATGTGATTGTGTGCAGGTTTCGTGTGACCAAACACCGTGAGCAAGAGCAAAAACCGAGTAGTTGACAAAACACATAAAATTATGCCATACTGGAGGTTCATAACCGCATTTATGCTTAGAAAATTATCGGTTGCCGCAGTGTTTTGCGCCCTTAGCGTGGCAGCACTCTCAACCCCAGTTCAAAAAGCGTCAGGAGTCGAGTCAGGCATCAACGTCGAGGCCAAAGCAGTCTCTGCAACTCTTGCTTCAGCCGAGGAAAATCCTGCCCCGAGACTACCGGGACCCATCGTAACCAATCAGATGACGTCCCGCATCGCTCAAATCGCATCAGAGATAGAACAAGCACGCATTGATGCCGAGCAATCCGCCGCAAGTCAAGCTCGCGCCTCACAAATCCGCGTACAGCGTGCGAGTATTATTTTGACTCCCGTTACAGGAGAGCCAGCTGATTGGATGCGCAGTGCGGGTATCAACGAGTCTGATATGGGATATGTAGACTATATTATTGGCAAAGAATCCGGCTGGGGCTACACCAAGTGGAATTATGGCGGGAGTGGTGCATACGGGCTGGGACAAGCATTGCCTGCATACAAAATGTCACAATTTGGCGATGACTATATGACCAATCCCGTGACACAACTTAGGTGGGCAACTGCATATGCCGAGGGTAGATACGGATCATGGGCAGCAGCTTACGATTTTTGGACAAACTATCACTACTGGTAGAATTTAGGCTATAAAGTTTGCGATGCATCAGCTGCGACTATCTGGATTGCGTTATCCCGCGCAGTGAAAAACCTGCAGGTCCTGGTCCCCGGTTGAAAGGGGCCTGAGTTTGAAGGTTGCAAACAATTGGATTTATTTTACTTCTCTCACTTGTACTCCATGTACCGATTCGCTCGATGTCAGCACGTGTGAAACTATAACCAGGGTATCACCAAACATGCATTCGCCACCTTTTTTGAGGATCTCGATTGCTTCGCGGATACTTGACTCAGGATTTGATTCATCAAACTCAAGGACATACGGGCGAACTCCCCACAACACTGCTGCACGGCGGGCAAGCTCAGCAGTTGGCACAAAGATGTATTGCGGAGCATTGGGGCGACATTGCGCCATGAGCTGGGCGGTCTCTCCGGTAGCGCTAAATACGACCAATCCATTGGCTTCGATATTGTTGGATATGACTGCAGCACCTACTGTGATTTCAAATTTAAGATCATTTTTTGTCTCCACGGACACTGTTTTGTCGAGACGCTGGGCTGACTCAGTTTTTAAAGCTACTGTTTGCATTGTTTCGAGTGCTTTGAGTGGATAATTTCCATTTGCAGTCTCGCCACTCATCATAATAGCATCGGCTTGAAGTGACACCGCATAAAATATATCAGTGACTTCGGCGCGAGTTGGTGTTGGGTTGACCATCATAGACTCGAGGAGTTGGGTCGCAACTACTACCGGTTTTCCGGCATCGCGGCACAAGTTTACGATATCAGTCTCCACCATCGGTACATCTTCAACCGGGAGTTCGGCACCGAGATCTCCACGCGCCACCATAATAGAGTCGCTAATAGCAATAATCGCATCAATATTTTTGACACCATCAACCGACTCAATTTTTGACATAACGTGAGCGTGCGATCCTTTTTCTGCCAAATAATGCTTGAGGCGCTGCACAACTGGCGCGTCGTTGACAAAAGAAAGCGCAAATAAGTCGACATTTTTAGAAATACCAAAATCAATATCTTCCCAATCTTTTTCCGTAATTGCCGGCAGATTTGCACTTTTTCCACGGATATTGAGGTGTCGGCGCGAGGTGAGCGTGCCATCTTCGAGCACTTCACAAATCACATCAGTTGCAGTCTTTTCGATCACGTGCAAGTTCATAATGCCACTGTCAACCAGCACAATATCACCAACTGAGACATCCTCCAAAAAACCATCGTAGTTGATTGATACAGTATTGCCCTCATATATTGCTTTTTTTTCAATAGTAAACGTCAGGTGATCACCTTTTTTCAGAGCAATAGGTTGGACGACGTCACCAGAGCGAATTTCTGGACCTTTGGTATCGAGCATGACTGCTATGTGGAGGTTGTGCTCAGCATTGATCTCGTGTACCAAATCGATGATGGCACCGTGCCACTCGTGAGTACCATGCGAAAAGTTGAGACGCGCGACGTTCATACCACCGTGAGCTAGAGCAATCAACATTTCTTTATTGGCAGTTTTTGGGCCGATCGTACATACGATTTTTGTATTTCTGAGCATGGTTGTCATATGTTATGAGTAGACTGTATTTAAATCGAATTGTCAATATTGACAGCAGCCATTTTCCCGCCTAGATTTGACAGTATGAAGCCAAAAATCATCGTCGCTGGAGCCAATGGGCAAGTCGGGCAATGCCTGCAAATGGCTACTCGCGATAGATCTGAGTACGAGTGGATATTTTGTTCATCAACCGACCTCGATATTACCTTAGAGCAATCAATCGCCGATGCATTTTCAGGTAATGCGCCCGCAGTTGTCATAAACCTAGCCGCATATACCGCAGTCGACAAAGCTGAAGATGAGGCAGAAAAGGCATTTTTAATAAATAGTCACGGGGTAAAATTACTGGCTAAAGCTTGTAAAAAAGCTGATGCGACGTTGATCCAAGTCTCGACTGACTATGTATTTGACGGCAAAAAAACTACCTCCTATCTTGAGACCGACCCAACCGACCCACTCACTATTTACGGGCAGTCTAAACTCGGCGGCGAACTCGAGATACTGCAACATTGCCCAAACTCAGTCATCATCCGCACCTCGTGGGTATATAGTGAATTTGGCAATAATTTTGTCAAAACCATGCTAAAACTGGGTAGCGAGCGCGAGTCCTTAACTATAGTTACTGACCAAATCGGCAATCCAACCAATGCTCACGATCTTGCACAAGAACTCGTGACGTTTGCAAAAAAAGCAGTCGAAAAAACAGGAGATTTTGGTATATATCACTACTCAAATACTGGAGGTATTTCTTGGTTTGACTTTGCTGCTGAGATTATGACTCAGGCTAGTTTACCGTGTCTTATCTTACCTACAACTAGCGATGTATATATCCAAAAAGCGCCGCGCCCAAGATATTCGGTGCTAAATACTACCAAAGTTGAAGCGATTGGGGTTGAAATCAAAGAGTGGAAAACATCGCTAGCTCGTACCATAAAAACTCTGTCATGAAGCCAAAAATCGCGATAGTTCATCCACTACTCAAAGCTGGACAAATCGGTGGCGGCGAGCGAGTAAACCTGATGATTGCGGAGTATTTTGACGCCGATATTTTTGTGGTTTCAGCAGACACGACCTGGTGGAATCAACAAAATGAGGATGAGTTTGTCGGGCGATTTTTGCGGAGAGTCGCTAGTATTGGCGGTGAAGAATCACCTATTCCAATCGTCAAAAAAATAATAAGAGAGCAGTTAATGCAAAAGTTGAGCCAAGGTGATTTTGCGCCAACACTTAATTCATATGATGTCGTAATATTTGCCGATGATATCCGCTATTTGCCACAAATAATCGCCAAACCCCGCACTATTTTTTACCGTCATACGTTGCTCAACACCGGGTTATCAGGCATTTTTAATAACCAGACTTTGGCGGCGATGCGGGCGTGTGACATCATAATTTCCAACTCTCGATACTCAGCCCTTTCGCTTAAAAGCCAATTTGGATCGGATTCGGTGGTGGTATTTCCTCCTGTTGACACATCAGACTGCAAAAATAATGGCGATGCCGGATATTTTTTGTACGCAGCACGCCTCGAGACTCACAAGGGAATCCGAGAAACAGTGGCATTTTTCGCTGCGCATCCGCAATATTGCCTTAAAATCATCGGTGACGGATCACAAAAAGCGTGGCTTGTTCACTATTTGGCACAGAAAAAACCTGCAAATATCGAGTATTTAGGCGCAGTAAATCGTGCGCATTATTTTGAACTACTCAGTCGCTGTCATGCATTTGTGGCGCTATATGCACATGAGGCATTTGGGATCTCTCCTGTGGAAGCGCTCGCGTGTGGCAAGCCAGTATTAGCACTGAGTAGTGGCGCGTTACCAGAGATTATTGCGCATCAAAAAAACGGATATATCGTAGCAGATCGCACTGAAAAAAATATACTCGCTGGTGTTCAGTGGATTGATGCAAATTATGCTACCTTTGGAGCTATCAATGTCTCCGGAACTAATGCGTTTGCGCCTACGCGATTCTTTTCCCAGCTTTCGGCGTTGGTACAGCCTCCCGCACAAACACCAGATGAGTAGCACTGCTCTGCGTGTGAGAATATCGATAATCGTACTCACAAAATTCACAAACTTGGGAAATAGTCTGTGCTTCCATCTCGACACAAAACCTAGCCAATGCACCGCGCGCGACCTTGGAGTAAATCACCACATTTTTGTACTCACCACCGCGCATCGTCAAAAAATCTACCGTGACAAATGGCACATCAAGCTTGGTTTGCTCGATAACATCTGCATACTCACGAGAAGCTAGGCACAATATCCACGATTGTGATGTGTTTTTGATAATTTCGCAGAGATAATCTGACACTGGATTTGTCCACAGTTGACGCAAAGATTTGCCTGAGATTTTGAGCGGAGTGTGCATTTCCATCCGATACGCCCGCATCAAGTCAAACGCCCGCAACACCCCATACAATCCTGACAATATATACAGGTTTTTCTCGATATACGCCGTGTGTTTTGCCGCCAGTGTCCCCGATTCAAACCCGTCATAAACATCCCCATCAAATGCAAATATCGCCGGTTTGGTAGGTTGTGTCTTAAAGTCTGCAAATCGCAATTGATTTTGTAGTGCGATTGCCCGTGATACGCCAAACAGTTGCTGCAAACCCTGCGCACTCATTTTTTGTACTTTCTGCACAATTTTTTGAGTATCGCCTGCGAATACTGGCTCATTCTCAGCCACCACAAACGGTACTGGATTGACAAAATTTTGTGTCTTGGATGGTGTGAGTAAGATTATCATACCGAAAACAAAATAACCACCGGGCAGTGATCTGAACCGAAAATGTCGGGGCGGATTGTACAGTCGGTGATGTATGGCAACAATCCCGGTGACACCAAAAACATATCGATACGCCAACCGACGTTGCGCTCCCTTGCCCGGGTGATTTGATCCCAGTAACTATAAGCGCCTACTAAATCGGGATAAAAGTGGCGAAATGCATCCACAAGTCCTATCTCAAAAAATGTAGCCAGCGCCTCACGCTCGATTGGCAGACACCCAGTAGTATTTTTATTTTCCTTTGGGCGCGCCAGGTCAATATCGCCGACGGTAGTGTTGAAATCGCCACACAAAATCACTTGCTCACCCTCGAAAATCAGTTTTTGCGCCAACTCGCGTACTTTTACGTAAAACCGCAGTTTGTACTGTATCCGATGCTCACCGCGACCACCTTGCGGGTAATACCCATTGATGAGTACAAAACTGATATCGGTGCCAGTCACCGCAAATTTGGTGAGTATTATCCGTCCTTCGCAGTCAAACTCCTCATCCACCAGCCCTATCCGGGACCACACCAAGACAAGTACAGAACTTAACTCTGGCGCTATTTCGGTAGCGCTTTCAAACAACTCGTCACTACTTTTTGCCTCTAGCCCACCTTTCCACATCGTAGCAACTCCACTATAGCCTTTACGCATAGTGGCTGATAAAAATGCCGTACTCCAGCCGTGCGAGTTTATGGTTTTGACGACATCAATCATCTTTTCAGGATCAGTTTTGGTTTCCTGTACCGACATCACGTCGACGTCGAGCACTGCCAAACTTTCCCAAAATCCTTTGTTTTGCACGGCGCGAATTCCATTTACATTCCAGGTAGCAAGCGAAAAAATAGGCATAGGTATTAGAGGACAAAGTAGGCCACCGCGATGATAAACCCAAGCAAAGATACATTGTACCCGACAGTATTGAACACGTGTTCCTTGCTGGTGTTTTTGGCAGTAAGGCTAAAGTCAACCAGACGAGTAATCGTATCCCACAACACAAACGAAATCAACGCCATCGTCCAGTATTGCACATGCTGCGCCGCAAACTCAGACAGCGAAAAAACATATACTGCCACAATCATCTGAACATAGGCAAACGTATGCAGCAACACATCCACCAAAATACGCCCCACTCTCTCGACTTTGAGCGATCCGATATTGATAAGTGCGAGTAAAAATGCAGTCATGATCATCCAAAAAAACTCAGGGACACGAGTGATCAAAAACTCGAGCGTTTGATTGAGAAAAATGGAATTAGTACTCGAAATCGACCGA
>JAYUUP010000068.1:0-3581 GCA_043754825.1 bacterium
TGATAACGTCTACGGGTACGGACTGGTAACTGGCGAAATGACTGAGCAAACTCCACTGAACCCCACTTCAAAAAAGGGCGCAGTGCGAGCACAAATGAACACTTTACTAGTTGAAGCTATGAAAAACCAAGGATTGCAAGCGGTTATTGCTCGATGCGCAGACTTTTATGGTCCTGGTATCACTAGTTCAGTAATCGGCGAGAGATTTTTTTCACAAATTTTGAAATCCCATACTTTTGAGTGGTTGGGCAATAGTCACGTGCTGCACTCATTTTCCTATGTTGATGATGCAGTTGAGGCTATCATAGTACTTGCCGAATCACCTAACTCAAATAGACAAACCTATCATCTACCGGTAGCAAATCCAAATATGACCGGTGACCAACTAAAAAATTTGATTGAAAAAATCACCCAGCGTCCCCTAAAACTATCGCTTTTGACTCGAAACATGACGTATTTGCTACAGTTTTTTGCGCCACTTTTGAGTCAGGTACGGGAAATGATGTATCAAAATGAATATTCTTATGTGGTGAGCTCTAAAAAAATAGAACGTGATTTTCCAAATATTTCGGTAACGCCACTTGCAGATGGAGTGCAAAAAACAGTGGATTGGTATCAATCAAAACCTCAAAAATAATCAAATTGATCACGTCACAAAAAAAATCCCCGACGTGTTGTTGTCAGGGAATCACAATATAGTGAGTACGTGGTGGCGTCGTTGGTTTACATCATAACTCGATCGACCAAACATCTCATCGGCTGATTTGTGATAAACACTGCAGATTTGAGCCCTTCACGGACCAGATTTGCGTGTACTTCACTGATAAAATAAGGAAGTTTAATGTGGACAGTCCACAAATAGGTGTTAAATGCTACGTGCACCTGTATTTCTGAGTGTTGATATTCATCTAGTTGACTAATCACCACTCCTTCACACCCATCGGTATCAAAATCATTGAGTTTGAATGTGTGAAACGTGTTTTGCTTGGGATTACTGCCTAACCCTTGCTCGATTTGATTGATAATAAAGCGCTTATCGTCTTTGGTGATGAGTTGGACTGCGGCTGGGCTACGTCCATGTCTCAACGCCGGTGGATAGAGTCGGGAATGATTTATTTCCAGGTGATACGCAGGTGGGTGGTAGATTTCGATCATACAAACACCTCCAAATATATTGATAACACTATTGCACAATCTTGACAAATTGTGTCCTAAAAACTATTTTGTATTTATGAATAAATCAATTGTTTTGGCAGGTGGGTGTTTTTGGTGTACAGAAGCTATTTTTAATCGAGTAAATGGGGTAATTTCGACGGTTTCGGGCTATGCAAATGGGGGTAGCGAGTCGGCGCCGAGTTACGAGCAAGTATGCACTGGGCGCACGGGATTTGCGGAGGCGTGCCGCGTGACGTTTGATACCGAGACTATCTCGATGCAGGATATACTGCTCATTTTTTTTACTACACACAACCCTACCACACTAAACCGGCAAGGAGCTGACACCGGTACGCAGTATCGCTCCGGGATTTATTATGACAATGCAAGTGATGTGGAGACAATCAACGCAGTCATCGCGCAAGTGCAGGACGAGGCGTGGTATGCTGACCCGATAGTGACCGAAGTAACGCTACTCACCCATTTTTTTGAAGCCGAGGCCTATCACCAGCACTATTTTGAACAAAATCCGCATGCTGGGTATTGCCAAATTGTCATCAATCCAAAAATTGCCAAACTCAAGCAGTCATTTGCGCACCTTTATAAAGCTGAGGCATAAAAAATTCTCCCCTATACTGGAGAGAATTAAGATACCCTGTAAACTTTAAATAGAAAGTCGTTCTATAAAATTACTAAATTTTACTGCTGAAGCAATTTTTTTACGACCTTTTTCACGCATTAGAATTGCAACGATATGACCTGATTCTCTTTCTACATAAATCAGTTCTTTGTTGACCATTTCACATATTATGGAGTTTACTTCTTTTATAAAAACTCTTTCAAGACGCTTAGTTTCTAGTACAACATTCCCAAATGCGGTGATTAGTTGACTCCACGATACACACCCTCGCTTATCGCCGTAATGATCTACCACCAGTAAAATATTGCTTGCATTGACCTCCTCGTTGATACGAGCATGAGTAAGCGCTCTGTCGGAGATGCGCTCCGGCAATTTGCTAACTTCAGCTTTGGTGAGATGAAATGGTACCGGTGTTGTGCTATCATCGATGAGGTTATTGAGATTACAACGGTAATCACGAATTCCAGACATCTTGCACCCCATTATTCTGTTGAGCGACAGAATAGCAAGAGTTCAAACACTTATTTAAATTATTGACAAGGGGCTAGCTTTGTTTCCCCACTTGCTGGCGCCAAATCGCGTAGTACAATCCTTTTTGTGACACCAAATCACTGTGTTTGCCTTGCTCTACGATTTTGCCCTTCTCGAGTACAAATATCCGGTCAACGTGCATGATGGTGGAGAGGCGATGAGCAATAGAGATGGTGATTTGCTCGCCCGACTGGGAAACCTCGCGGATAGTGTGTGAGATTTGCTCTTCAGTGAGTGAGTCCAGGGCTGAAGTTGCCTCGTCAAATATCAATATCGTCGGGTTTCGCAAAAGGGCGCGCGCGATTGAGAGGCGCTGCTTCTCGCCCCCACTCATCTTGATGCCGTTTTCGCCGATTTGGGTGTCCAACCCATTTGAGGCGCGTTCTAGGATAGACTGACACGCTGATTTTTGTAGCGCGGACAGCATTTCTGCCTCGGTTGCCTCCGGACGTACAAATGCTAAGTTATCACGGATCGTTCCCGAAAATAAATAGCTATCCTGCGTCACCAGCCCAAGTTGTGCGCGAAATTGATTGATGTCGATTTGAGTTTTGTCGATACCGTTATAGCGAATACTGCCTCTTTGCGGCTCATAAAATCCAATGAGAAGCTTGACTAATGTGGTTTTTCCCGCACCTGAGGGACCAACAAATGCGATTGACTCGCCTGCCTTTACCGCAAAATCAATATCTTGGACCGCATAATTTTCTGGATTCGCTGAAGTGTGCGCAAATGAAACCTGAGTAAAATCAAGTTGTGTGATTCGCCCGATATCCTGCGCGTCGGGGTTGTTTTGCTCCAAGGGTTTTTCCATGATTTTAGTAAAGTTTTCAAGGGAAACCTGCGTCTCACGATAAGTATTGATAATCGTACCGAGTTGATTTAAAGGAAAGAAAATATAAAATGAAAAAATGCGCAGCGTGATCAGTTCACCGAGTGAAATTTGACGCGTAAACACCAAATACACCAGCAATCCCGTGATCAGTGTACGCATAAACTGCACAAACGTCCCCTGCCAAAACTGGATAAATCGCGTCTTGCGAAACTTGTCGAGCTCGAGCTCTAGGATAGTTTGGGTGTCTTTGTCGAGACGATCGGACTCTTGCTTGACTAAACCCAACCCCTTGACGAGCTCGATATTTCGCAGTGCTTCGGTAGTATTGCCTGCCAGTGCCGTGGTTTGCTTGACTATTTTTTCTTGGATTTTTTTGATGCGACGCGAGATGATAGTAGAAAGGGTGATAAGCACCACCAT
>JAYUUP010000069.1:0-10636 GCA_043754825.1 bacterium
TTGATTTTGATAAAGCTGACAAGCATGCTTTTTTTGTACGATATTTGCTCAAAATGTAATTGTCTGTTAATTTCTATATTGCTATGCATATTTGGCAGGAATTGCAATCTCTCAATAAACCGTTTTCGGTGCTGGCCCCCATGGAAGAAGTGTCTGACGATGCATTTCGGAGTTTATTGTGTGAGATCGGGCGACCGGATATATTTTTTACGGAGTTTACGTCGGTTGAGGGTATGCAGTCTGCCGGACGCGATCACGTGATCCATCGTCTCAAAATGTCCCCTACCCAGTCACCGGTCATCGCCCAAATCTGGGGCACAACTCCCGAGTTTTTTGAGCAAACTGCCCGCGATATTGTTAGTATCGGTGGATTTGCCGGTATCGATATCAACATGGGCTGTCCGGTAAAAAAAATAATCAAGGGGGGTGCCTGTGGTGGCCTGATCCAAAATCCAATTCTGGCAACAGAGATTTATATGGCAACTTTGCGTGGCGCAGGCAAACTCCCCGTGAGTATCAAAACACGGATTGGCTTTTCGACACTCGCCACTGAGTCGTGGATCGGACATCTGCTGGATACCTGCAAACCTGCAGCCCTCACTGTACACGGACGCACCGTCAAAGAAGAGTCAAAAGTACCGGTACATCTAGAGGAGCTAGCAAAAATAAATGCATTACGACAACAGTTTTCACCCGATACTACAATCATTGCCAATGGTGATATTGACTCGGTAAATGCGGGTAAAAAGCTCTGTACTGAGCTTGGTTTTGACGGATATATGATCGGACGCGGTGTATTTCACAATCCTTGGGTATTTGATTCAAACACCAACCCAGCCACCAAAACTATTGAGCAAAAACTCAACATACTACTTCACCACACTCGTCTTTTTGTGCAGACGTGGGGTACCAGCAAAAACTTTGCGATTTTACGCCGATTTTTCAAGATTTATGCCAGTGGATTTGAGGGTGCAACTATACTTCGAGTGGCGTTGATGGAGTGTAAAAGTGAAGCCAAAGTTCAAACAGTAATTACTCATTTTTTAAAAAATCAAATCGTTTAAGGCGAGGAAATCTTAGCGTGATGCAGGATTTTAGCATTTGCATTGATGTAGATCCAAAATTTGAAATCGTAGTATCTTCATCACTCACCCAATCAATCGCGTATTCGTGGATAGCATATTTTGCACTGCATAATTGTACAAGTAAATCCACGTCAAACGCCATATTTGTCACTGAAATTTTGGGTAGCACTGCCGCCAGTGGAGCTGCCCGAAACAATTTGGCGCCACATTGGGTATCCTGAAAATGCATGCCAAACAAAAGGGTTACAATTGTATTGAACATACGTGACCGGATATGCGCCGATAGACTGCGTCGTGCTTTTTTATGCATGTTAGCGTAGCGTGATCCAACTACACCATCGGCGGCACTCTGAGTTTGCAAATAGCCTAACATCGCTACCAAATCCGGAGTTTTGACCGAGCTATCCGCGTCTACAAAACCGACAAAATCAGCATTTGCTGCATAAAATCCTGCCAATACTGCACCTCCCTTGCCGATATTTTTATCGATTTCTATCAGTCGGATTTGATCAGGATATTGCTGCATAACTTGCTTTACTACCGCAGTTGTATTATCGGTACTGTTATTGACCACCACTGTGATTCGAAATGTATCTCCAACTTCTTGCTGAAAATAACAAATGTGGTCGCGAAGTGACTGCTCAATCCGCCTCTCTTCATTGTAGGCAGGTATTATCCACTCAACTAAAGTTTGCACTGATCTCATATCACATCAAAATTAACACGTGCAACAGTTTTTGCCAAGTTAATTATTTACAGCAGTGAGTGTATTGCATAAACCCTGCTCAATATCATAATAATGCGTGATTTTTGTGCGCATACCAACACAAGCCTCATGATTGTCACGATGTGCCACATAATAATACTGGGCATAATTTTGTACTAATTTTGGCTCGAAAAAATACTGTCCCATGCGTGATACTTGGTAATATTTGCCGTCGTCGGTCACCTCACTATCGGTATGAAACTGGTGTGGATCAAAACGCGCATACACCCCTACAAACGAGTAGTTGATCGGAAATCCCGTGATGAGTACCGGCAATTCTCGTGTTGGGGCAGGAGTAGCAGCGATTGCTTGGTCAAGTCCGATTCGGTTTGGCCGCGCGATGATGTCATTGTAAGTATAAAAGTACACCTGAAAAAACAATACCACCTGAACTATAAAGTAAATACTCAATACCGCTGCTGCCATTTTTTGAGCTATTGGATATTTTGAGAGTCTATCGTATGCACCAATTACGCCGTATGCTCCTATCAAAATCAGCGGCACATACAGCGAGTTTGCGCGATTTATATTGACATCAAATATCAACAGAGGTGTCAGAGATACCAAAAACCAAACAACAAAAATCGTTTCCAGCGGTAGGTTTTGAGTACGTCTATTTTGCCACCAAATAAGTATTTTCTGACCGATCCAAAGCAATCCAAAAAGTGCAAAAGGCTGTACAATCCAAAATAATACATTGAATCCTGGCATCGTATTGTATATCGTGCCATCATCAAATCCTCGCTGACTAAACTGCACATTTTGCATCAAGTATCCAGGTTTTTGCTCCAAACGATTGGCAATCAGCAGCGGTGACGTAAACGACAGGTACTTTTCCCACCAAAAGTTTGCATGAAACACGTAGTTTTTAACCGCGTACAATAGAAAAGGAAATCCGATTATTAGTGCAATTAGCGCACTCACGAGCCAAGTTTTATATTGCTGTTTCCAATATGGATAAAATAGTATTGCGATGATGAGCAAAAACGGTGGCAATACCAATATCGCGATACCATACGCATAAAATGCCAATGCAAACAACGGCAATGTCGCCAAAATCCAAGACTTTTTTTGAGTTTTCAATGCTTTAACAAGTGCAAATACGGCAAGTGCAGTAAAAAATGGGAGTATATTTGCATCGAGCGCCCAACGCGATAGCATCCAATGCCACGGAGTCAACCCAACAAATGCCACACCAACGAGCGCCACCCGCCGATCAAATTCTCGCAAAATCAAGTATATCAGTGGTATCATGAGTATCCCACACACCAACTCCGCCAATCGCGCCGAAAATATACTCAGTCCAAAAACCTTGATAAACGGGACCGAAAGATAGGACATGAGTACACTTTGCCCATCACCAAGCCCGGGAAAATACGCGGGATAGGGGTTGCCCCACTTATCTTGTCCTGTCTCGAGTAGTGAATAACTCTCATACGCCGCGGCGGCCTCGTCTTGGTTAAACCCGCCCGGAATATGCGGAAATTGCCATACTCGTACAAATATCGAGAGGGCAAATAATACCCAAAAAATTATGGCGAACACATTTTTTTTCCACCAAAGATATAAAGTACCACGTTGAAGCATTTGATAGTGCTTTTGCTTGCATTTTTGGATATTGTCCAGGTGATGCATACAATATTGCGCAAATTATACAAATATGGTTTACTCAGATTATGCAAAAAAAGTGGTGGGGTAATATCTTACAGCTAGCAAAAAAAACTGACTGGATGTTTGCAGTCCTAGTTGGAGGCGGTATTTTGCTCGCCGTAATCGTGCGTGTCCTCTCCCTCAATGTCGTCAGTGGTGACTCGTATTACTTTACGATGCCGTGGTTTCGCCATATTCATGAAGCCGCAAACTTTGGAGTGTTTCGAGAAAACTTTTACAACTACACTCCGCTGTATCTCTATATATTTTATGTGGTCGACTGGGTCCAAAAACTATTTGGTGTCAGTATTTATGAGCTGTACTTGATCAAAAGTATCTCGATTATATTTGATATTTTGTTAGCAGGAATTATCGGGGCTTGGGTCAAAACATATCGACCAGAGCGAGCATTGTGGGCATTTTTTATCGTGCTATTTTCGCCAAGTATTTTTATCAATTCGGGTTTTTGGGGTCAAGCCGACGTTATCTACACCACTTTTTTGATACTTTCGGTATTTGCGACCATTCGCGGAAAACTCATTTGGTCTGGCGTATGGCTCGGGATAGCATTTGCGTTAAAAGTTCAGGCATTGTTTTTAGTACCGTTTTTTGTATTATTGTGGTTTCTCCAGTATATTAAACTACGCAACCTAGCAGGGAATGCACTGATAATTATCAGTATCTACCTACTTTCTATCACGCCTGCACTCTTAGCAGGTCGAGGATTTTGGGATTTATTGACTATCATATCGCAGCAAGCCAACTACTATCAGAGCCTCGTTATGGGCGGACTACCAAATATGTATCAATGGTTGGCAAATACCCAATACAACTACTTTAGCATTATCGGGCTCGTTTTTACTGCGATATTTTTCTTTGTTTTGGCGATGCTGGCTTATACTAGCAAACGCACTATTTCTACGCTTGTCATACTACAAACTGCGCTACTTTCTCTACTTGCCTCTCCATTTTTTCTGCCAAAGATGCACGAGCGATACATGTTTTCCGCTGAGGTGATGAGCATTGTACTGGCATTATATTCGCCAAAATACTGGTGGGTCGCCCTCGTTATCAACGGGTGTTCGTTTTTAGGATATTTCCCATTTTTGTTTGGAACAACAGTTATCTTGCCGAGTTATCTGGCATTTGTGGTGCTCGCCGTGATTATTTATCTGATATTTGAGTGGTATCGCGGGATCAATGCCTTGCCAGCTACTTCAAAAGGGTCGCACACCAAAAAATAGCATAAAATTAGTGTTTGACTATCTCGACAATCTGAGCAAATGGAACAGTACGCGTAAACCAATCTTTTTTATCAATTTCGTTTGGAGTAAATATTTTTGTTACTGATTTTCCGTTGAGGAGACTCGCCACATCAAGCAGATAAAAATCTTTAAGGTCATGCGATGCAAAGTAAAGTGTGCATGCCCGATATTTTCGCAACAATTTAATCAAAACTACCAGTTTATTACCTTTTTCTCGGGAGTAGATTTCGATATTTTTCAGGCTTTCTAGTCCATTGTTTTTGAGAGTACGCTCCACAAAGTCTTCATCATTGTCTGTCACAATTGCAGTGATAATTCCTGATACTTGCAGGCGTTTTAGCGCATCTATTGCGCCATTATACGCAGTGATTCTGGTGTCGTTGAGATACATGTAGCGCCGCATTCGAGGTAACAAGCCAAATGCGCCAAAGCCAAATCGAGCAAAAATCTCTAGGTAAAAATGTGTTGAGGAAAGATAATTTTTATAGGGAGTAAGCTCTAGTTTTTTGCGTATTTTTACAATTTTTGCAATATACTCCCACGCCATCGGCATACTCTCGAGTATTGTCCCATCAAAGTCAGTAATCAGCACAACCGGGCGTTCAGACACTTGAACTACATGATATGTGTGGTTTTTTAATTTGTACAAGTCTTGAAAAAATTGCTTGACAACTCGACTAAATTATTTTGACAAAAGTTCACAAATATGTTATACCATGTTTTATCAACGGGGTGCAGGTTATTTTCATAATAATTAGCAATCATAAACCCCCGAGGATACGTCCACAGCTGGAAAAAAACAACAATCTCACTTTTGCCTCTGTAGTCCCTGACTGCATGCAATCGTACCACACTCAAAGGAGTGTCTCATGAAAAAAATCAGCGTTTTTATGTATCTCGCATTTGTGCTGATGTTTATCCTCAGCGCATGTGGAGGCACAACTGTTCCTGCTCCATACACTCCCCCAGTTTTAAGCATTAGTGCTCCAAATTTGGAAGTAGCTACTGGTGACAAACTGACTGTGGCTATCATCGATGACAAAGGTGCTATCCAATCAGTGCCGGTTGTCAAAACCCCTGAAGGTCGACTAATCCACGATGGAGACATCGACGTGACGCGCAATGCAAACTTTGCAAAGTCACGTACTCTTCTTGGCACTCAGTCTGTCTATCTCACTGGTTCGCAAGGCTGGCCCGTAGCGGCATACCCTGATGGTAAAAAATACTATCAGATTGTCACCAAGCTCGATCCTGCCTCCCCTATGGCCAAAACCGGTCGCTGGGAGCAGTATCAGTCTTTGATCACCACTTCGTTTCCCCAATTTAAATTTGTGGACTTCAACTCACTAACAACCAAGCCTACTCAGTATCTTATTATTGAAGGTGGGTCGGGTTGTAGTGCAGAGATGGGTGGCTGGAAGAACTATACTACCTCAGTGTGGCTGTCAGAAGCCTGCTTTGGATATGTTGGTATTCCGCTTCATGAAATCATGCACGCACTTGGATTTGCTCACGAGCACACCAACACGTTGTGCAGCTCGCTAATCCGTATCAACTGGGAGAACATCGACCCTTTTTATGTTAGCAACTTCAAACCGCTGACTGACTGGGGATTTGACGTAACTCAAGGCCCCTGTGCCCCCACCTCACTGATGACCTATGGCCCAACGTCATTTACCATCAATGGTGGAGACACTTTGACCTCACTGACCGGTGTAAAAATTGGTCAGCGCAATGGATTTAGTGATAGTGATGTAGTTGCTGTAAATCAGTTTTATCCGGTTATTGCTGCTGATCCTGTCGTGGTGGTACCTCCTCCAGTTCAAAAAATTGGATTGGTAGTATCACCAGTCACAGTGGTTGGTTCAAACGCAGAGTTCAAAGCAACCCTCAATCATTCTTTGGTTCAGCCAACACTAAATTGCTCAGTAACGATACTCAGCAATGGTGTTCAAGTCCAATCCAAAGTTATAACCAGCTGTAGTGGCGACCAATCGTTTGTAGTTCCGCAAATATCAACCACCCAAAATATCACGGTTTCAGTATCGGGTATAGTAGGAGTTGAGCTTCCGTTGGATTATCAATTTGTTGTGTTAGCTGCTGAACCCGTGGTGGTGGTTCCTCCACCTGCCCCAGTTAGCGCTGACTCTTGCACCATCACTAGCCCAGACATGGTTGCAAAAGTAAATGTTCCTTATACACATCCTTGGACTGTGACATTGTTTACCAAATCGCCTAGACAAGTAACCATCACAACTCCAAGCGGAACTGCTAGGACATTAACTGAACTTGACACCGTATTATCAGCTGTGTATGGTGGTCAAATGGTAGTAATGGCAAATAACTTACCATTGAAAGATTTTATAATATACGGTACTGGGTCTAAAGTGGGCTCATTCTACGATGGTCAAGTTGTAAAATTTCTCGGTGTAGACAATATACCAGTAAGCTGCAAAGGAATCCGAACGATAACTGTTCAGCCGTAAATGGCAATAATACCGATTAAGTTCGGTATTTTTTTTGACTATAGTTATTTTATACGATATAATAGTTCAAATAAAAACAAATATGATCATAAAAAAGTACATCCACTTTGCCTTACTGAGTATATTGGTGTTTGCATTGAGCATCATTACGGCGAGTAGTTTTCTCAATACTGGCAATAAAGTTGCTCCCGTAAAAAATATTGCATTTGCTGCAAACGACCCCTTTAGTGGAAGCTGTAGAATTTGTGTAATCCAGAATGATAATTTAGACAGTGGCAATAAAACTTGTGATGCAAGCGGTACAAAAGATGGAGATAATAATTGTCTTATCACTGAGACTTGTACTCCAACATCAGGCTGTATCCCTATATTATGTGGTGGTGGATCCTCAGCTAGTAATCCAATTGGTGGAGTATATGTATCAACTCCAACTGCTAATTGGAGCATTATTAAAAACACAACCTCAGGAGGGGTAATTACTACAAATTATAATTCTGGAAGTATAAGTATTTATCGAAATGAGTGCGCGTGTCCACCAGGTCAAACTCCAATTCAAATCGGAAGCTCATGGAGTTGTAAACCACCCTGCCCAACCCTCAATGGAACTGGTAACCGTGATATTAACGGTCAATGTATTTGCAACGCAGGCTACAATTATAACTCCGGCGCAAATTCCTGTGACCCAGCTCCAGTAGCCTGCACCTGTCCAGTTCCATACAGTGGCAGTTACAATCTGCCTGCAGGGCAAACATGTGGTTCAAATGCAACCTCATTGCAAACTAGCTGTTATGTTATTCAGTATTGCCCATCTCCAAAAGTATACATAAACGCTACCAATCAAAATTATTACACTACTTATTATCCGGATTCAACTGGTAATAATGCGACCCAGTGTATCAATCCGCCAATTTGTACTTGTTTAGGAGCTGCTATTGCTATCAATCCAATTGCTGGTCAACCAAAAAATTATAATTATACCCAGCCTACATTTTACATGGGTGGAGTACCACAAAATGGGTGTCCTACATCAGGTCGCGATACTCAACTCCAAAGTTATGGATATTCGAGTGCGTATTATCCCCAGTATTATTACAGTACCTACTGCCGCAATCCACAAACCTGTATTTGCCCCACGGGTCAACACCAAGTAGGAAATGTCAGCAGTAATAGCTACCAAACTACTGATGCAACGTGCAATTCAACCAATATTGCTGCAAACTGCACTTCAAATACTTGTACAAATAGCGCTACTAACTACCCATACTGTACCCTCTCCTGTCCTTGTCCAAATGGTGCGCCAAACTTTACGGGTCCGGTCGATGTCGCATGTCCTACTGCGGGACAACCGGGATACAACTGTCCGAGCCCAACCCAAGTCTGTCAGTGTCCTACTGGACAAAACCAAATTGGAAACAAGCTTTCAAATAGTTATACTGCCGCTATATGCAACGCAGCATCAGTGTCTGCAAATTGCGAGCCAAATTCCTGTGCAAATGGAGCTCCCCTTTCGACATTTCCAGCTTGTATTGCCTCATGCCCGTGTCCAAATGGTGCACCAAACTTCAACTCACCTCCTGGTGCTGCCTGCCCCACAGTTGGTCAAGCCGGTTATTTCTGTCCAAACTTGGCTCAGTATTGCCCATGTCCTACTGGCACATTTGCTGTTGATGGATCAGGAAATTACACTCAATCCGGATTTGTAGTGCCCGATCAAGTTTCATGTACTCCGGCTGCGAAATCTGCAAACTGTCGCGCGCAAACTTGTCCAAACGGTGCGCCAGTCTCGACCTATCCACTCTGTATCAACTCCTGTCCCTGTCCAAACGGCGCAAATCCATATACCTCACCTGCAGGAGGAAATTGTGCAGCAGTATCAGAGATAACCTGTCCATCGTGCGCCCCTGGTAGCTATAGACAACCTGATGGCAGCTGTTCAGCCTGCGTAGGAAATACCATCCTAAATAATGCTTCGACTGCATGTATCGCCTGCCCTGCTGGAACTATTGCAAATATAAATCATACTTCATGTTCACCATGCACTGGAAATACTATTGCCAATCCAACCTTGGCACGCTGCGATGCCTGCCCTGCTGGAACGATCCCAAATACTGCACACACCGCCTGTGGTATCTGCGACGGTATCCCAAGCAATGGTATCCCAGATTGCAATCAAAACTGCTCGTTCAATGGCGGCGAGGGCAAACCACTGTGTAAAGTATGCGAGCCTGGCGTAGGTGGTGTACTGCCTGCCGGATGTGTAGTTTGTGCCGAGACACCGACTGCCCCGACCCCTGCTTGTGGCGCTGGAGTCTGCGATGTTATCCCGACCGACAATGGCGAATTTCAGTGTCCTGCTACTCCAGCCTGCAACAACGTCGCTGGTGATGGTATCCCAGATTGCGTCCAAGTTTGCGACTATATTTTTGGAAATGCTGTCCCTGACTGCAAAGTATGCGATACAATCGTCGGAAACAATATTCCTGACTGCAATTGTACTGAAAATCCTGATGCTGGCATAGCACTGTGTGGTCCGGGAGTTTGCGATAATGATATTCCAAAAGACAATAGCATCAAGCAATGCCCTGCCTTGACTTGTTCGACTGATCCGAGTGTCGATACTGATGGTGATGGTATCAAGGATGTACTCGAGGCAGCCGGACCAAACTCCGGTGATGGAAATGGTGATGGAATTCCTGACTGTCTACAAAACACGGTCGCAACTACTCCAACCGGTGTTGGCACCAAGTACGTCTCGATCATCGCCAAGGGAAATAGTGCAGGACTCTGCAAAGCGATCACGGGGGCATCAGTCACCACAGAGAGCGATAACTCCAAACAAGACAGTAGTTATGAGTATCCATTTGGATTTGTAAACTACAGCGTAGCCTGTGCTACTACATCTGATATCGCACTCAACTGGTTTACCGGTGGTGACAATGGAGAAGTTTTACGAGGATTCAATCCACTCACCCCTGGTACTGCATCTACTGCTGATTATTATGACCAGACACTCACGTCCCGCCAGATTGTCAGTGTTGGCTCAGCATCAGCGCTCCAGACACTCTTCACCCTCACCGACGGACAACTAGGAGACGAGAGCGGAGTAGACAACTCTATCACAAACCGCTCAGGACTCGGTGCTAAAATAGCTGTCAAACCGCCAGCCCCTATCATCATCACTGGTGGCTCATCACTCAGCTTGCTATTCACACTCTCAGCATTTATCGTCTCGATCATCGCAGTATACGCCATCTACCTACGCCGAGCAGGAGAGTGGAACTACGCAACAATCCGCTCATCTGGTTCTGCTGTCGGCCGCCTCTCGTCAATCAGACAAAGCTCAATGCTAAAAAGAAAGAAATAGGGTAACACATTCATGCTGGC
>JAYUUP010000070.1:0-3510 GCA_043754825.1 bacterium
ACGCGCGCCAATGTCAGCTCCTTGCACACTCGGATATCCCAATCAAAAAATCCCAGCCCACGTGGTTTAGTCTGGTACAAATCATGCGCAAACACAAAGTCGACTTTTGAGACATCGCATCCCACAGACTCTAGGCAAACGCTCATCAGTGGCGCAAAATACTCACGAGCAACCTTCTCGATCGTTTCAAATGTCCCGTCGAGTTTGTTGTTGAGCCAGGCGTGGTAGTTTGCAAGGTAGATACTGCAGTGTACGCCAGTATCTTGGAGTTTTTTGATCTTGAGTGCGCAGGCAATCCCGGTCCCGATGTGGATTTGCCCCGAAATCTCAAACCCAATATAGTGTCGCAGCTTTTCTCCGGACGCATTTGCTAGGTCGATTATCTTTCTCACCTCGATATCAAGTTGTTCACTATTGGTCGGGATAACCTCGGCTGAGTTAAATAAAATAGCTTCTTTAAGTGCTGAAAAGTCGTACATATTATATTGATACAGATAAAAAATGATAATTTTGGCAAGTAGATGATATTATGTAATACAATTGTCATAGCAAGAGATATTGCTGACTATCGCCTTGACAAAGTTTACAAATAAGAATAGTACAGACTTAGGAGGTGAAAAAATGAAGGCAAGCGGTAACTTAAAGCTTATCTCGATGAAGTACAATGGTGATTTAGTGTACGCAGCAGTGTTCGAAGCTAATGATGGCACCACCTTTCAATTAGCTGGCGAAGATATACGCTACGACGATGAATACGATCGAGAGATGACTCAATTAAAGGTTGGGGACTATCTTCAGCTTGACATGGATAATTACAACAGTGCTCAAGAAATGAGAATAGATTCAATATTCGATTCAGTTGATCTCAAAGGACGCACTGTGCATGGATTACCTGATATTGGGTATTCAGAAACTGTAGCAAGCTGGTTTGATGACGGACGGAATGCAACATTGTCTCGAGGATGGTGAGAAATAAAATTTTAACAGACTCTCAGTTTTTTGAGGGTCTTTTTCTTTTGACAAGTACGCTTTTGTATACCATAATATAGATGTTATGGGATTTTCGGATGAGCTGATCATTTCACTGGTAATTACTTTTGTCACCCTAGTGGTGCATCTCGTGGTGTGGTGGTTGCTGCTTGTCAAGAAAATTTGGATGAAGGATTTTGACAAATTATACAAGTAATCCTGAAATTTCTCACAAAAAACAAACACAAAAAATTATGACCTTCATCCAAACCAATATTCCTATTTTGCTTAATGAAAATGCAAAACTTATGCTCAAAGATGCTGAGTTTGAGCTCGCAAACCGAGTAGTCAATGAATACATCCATGGATTTGGCGTCCGCAATAAAATCGCACGTCCTGTCCTGACTATCTATGGTAGCGCTCGTCTCCAGCCGGATGATGCAGACTACCAAGATATTGAGATGATCTCACAAATCATGCGCGAGACCGGATGGGCGGTGGTTTCTGGTGGTGGCCCGGGCATTATGAAGGCTGCACTCGATCACGACATCGAAAATACGCTCGACACTGCGTACTACGGTATCGATATCAATCACGAGCGCGAAAAATCCCACGCTGACATCTCCTACACCTTTACCAACTTTGGCGTACGCAAGCACTTTTTACGCTCTTCGCAGGCGTTTGTAGTGGCGCCTGGTGGATTTGGGACGATGGACGAATTTTTTGAATTGTTGACATTGATCCAGACACGAAAAGCTGACCCAGTACCGATTGTGTTGTACAATACTAAGTACTATGGAGGATTGGTCGATTGGATTCGAGATCAAATGGTGTCGCGCGGGACTATCTCGCCCCAAGATGTAGATTTATTTCAAACATTTTCCGATCCACGAGCTGCTGCTGAGTTTTTGCTCAAACTGACCGATTATGCTGCCTAATTTTACCCAAATCAGAGAACTGATCGCGGCTGCACCAAAACTTACTGCTCAAGACAAGCAGATTTTGAGTGAGCGCCTTGTGACTCTGAGAAAGGTAGAATTGTTGCGCGTCCAAAAGTCACTGGAAATGGGCTCGACATTTGCGCTTCAAGATATTTTTAATCACTTTGCAAAGCAAGATTTGGAGCAGAAACTTGGAACTCATCACCCAACCCTGAGTGAGCTCAAAGACCATATACATCATGAAGGAGTGGTAGAGTTATCACAGCCTGAGCCAGTACCAGTACCGATAGTTGAAGTGCCGCCAGATGGTATTCACTTGGTGTCGCATCATGGGATTGAGCAGCTGTTGGATCAAGGGCAGATCATCATGCCGGCGATACCTCAAGAACCCAGTGTCCAGCCTGAGCCAGTATTTGAAAAAAGAGTACCAGCAGACGAAATAATAAAGGCAGAGTTGATTGCATTTGAACCAGAGCAAGAAGTTATTAAATTGCAACCAGTTGATGAATTTATCCCCGAACTGATACCGATTGAGACACCTGCAGAATCTATAAATCCTGAACCCGAACAGCCAAAGCTCACTCAAATCGAAGAGGATGAAGTAGAGTTGATTGATGCGCAAAATGTTGCCTGGATCAGCTCACTCAGCGATATCGCATTTACTGGGGAGCCGGTCACCCCACTCGATAGCGTTGAGTCGCACCCTGAGAGTATTCCAGCCCTTATCAATGTCCAAGATCTCGAAGATGCACGGCAGATTTTGCTGCTAGAGCCGCGCCATGTTTCATTTGGAATCCAAGAAAATCCCGAAAGAAATATCTATAGATTTGTCCAAAATCTCACCAAACTCATTGCTAAAAATCACTCAATTACTCTCAAGCGCTCTCTCCTCATGAGCTACCTCAAGTCGCCATTGTTTTATGCATATATTAGTACGGGTATTGTCGGTATCAACGTAAAGTATCACCACAACAAAGTAGCTCTCAACAAAATTAGCGAAGAAAATAACAAGTACCTCAATGCCAAGCAGTTTAAATACGCAGCAATAATTACCAGTGAAATAAGAGGATTGTGCGCATTTTAAGGATAGTTCAGTAAGCAGAGTAGATTTGACAAAATATAAATGCCCATTCATGCACAAGGTATGAATCAAACAACTGAGCCACAAAATACGGCTCCCATTTTAGAAAAACCGGTGACTACACAGCCTGTAGCAGCCAATGTCAAGCGAATTGTCGCAATAGTTGCGGGAGTAATTTTGATCCTGATATTGAGTATTTTGCCAGTTTTTGCTGGCTCGAGTTTGCTCTCACGTGGACTTGATTTGGTTGGTGCGCACAAAGCAGCCTTTGGTGTCGATCGCATTAGTTCAGCCTTAGTTCCTCAATCCAACTCCAACAACATCTTGCAATTTGACATCGAAAAAATCGCAAATTCACTCTCTGGTGACAAATCTTGCGTATCTGTGTGGGACGACATTAAAAATAAGAGCGCCAAAGTGGAATCAGCCGATATCACCACTGGAGGTACGGTTTCACTCTTAGACACAGAAAACAAAGAATTAATAGCTCTTGGAGCGCAGGTCAGTGCACAAAGTGAT
>JAYUUP010000071.1:0-10591 GCA_043754825.1 bacterium
CTTATATTTACCAATGACGCCGAGAAAGGAGATGTCTCCAAGAGTATCAATGCCGAGCTCGTCCGCCAAGGTGCTGCACGCGCGATGATCATCAAGCCAAATAATACCTACGAAAAATACTTTTATCAGCTACAAACCGAAGCCCAAAATACAAAACTTGGAGTGTGGGGTGAATGTAAAAAACCGTTTGAAGAATAAGCGGTATTATTTTGATAATCGGGACTTGAGATCAGCTAGTTTACTTGTGGCGATCGGTGGACTCATTTTTTGCACCGCAGCGTGATACATTCCATTGTGACTTGTTGCTGAATGTGCTGGTCGCGATCCCGGTTTTTGATATGGTGTTGTCTGGATTACTCCAGGGTTACTATTTTGCCGAATCTTTGCCTCAAGTGCAGTCACATCCACTGCCACAATCGGCGCTGATTTTGCTGCATCAACAACGACTGAAGACTGCGGAGGCTGCACAACGACTGCTGGTTTTGGTGCAGGATTTTGCATTGGTTTAGGAGAATATTGTGGAGATGGTGGCTGAGAATAAGAGTTTTGCCGTGGCGCATACTCACCTCTTTCGCGCCGTTCTTGGATTACGTCTTCACGGGTTTGAACATATGCAACCGATGCTTTGCGTTTCTTTTTAATTTGTTTCTCAGTATCCTCCGGGTCAATCTCCGGCTCTAGGCGCTCCCGGATTTTTTTAGACACCTCTGCTTGTCCACACGCAAATTGCTCACGACTCAAGTCAATCGCTTTTTGTTCTAACCCTGTTTCATCAGGATAAATCGGCGGCAAGGTCGAGGCTAAAAACGCCGTAGTTGAGCGCCCACCAATCGTCATTTTGAGAGCAATTTGGGCTTTATTTAATTTGGTAAGATCCCGAAACGTAAAGATAGGTGCAAACTCTTTTTCCAACGCCTCGCCATCTTCGGCACCTACTCGAAACGCCACCATCGTACCGACATTTCCAAAAATAGCATTTTTCACTTTTTGATTGTCTGACTCCATGAGCTGCGCGATATATTGGTGCGCTAAAATCAGTGAAAGACGATATTTTCGAGCTTCAGATAAAATTACTGCAAAGGTATCAGTGATAAAGTTTTGAAACTCATCGACATACATATAAAAATCACGACGCTCGTGCTCAGGGATATCTACCCGGGACATTGCCGCCAATTGAATACGGGTGATCATGAGCGATCCGAGGATGGCACTGTTGTCTTCGCCGAGACGACCCTTGGAGAGATTTATGAGCAATATTTTTCCTTCATCCATGATAGTACGAATATTGATTGTAGATTTTTGCTGACCCAAGATATTTCGGATAAGTGAAGTCGAGAAGAATTGTCCGATTTTGTTAAGGATAGGTGCGATTGCTTCAGTACGATACTTGTCATTGAAAGACGCAAATTCTTTGATCCAAAAGTTTTTGACTACGGGGTCGATAATGCCATCAATCACGCGCTTTCGAAACACGTCATCGGTGAGCATACGTACGACATCAAGCAAGGTATTTCCAGGAATTTCAAGCAATGCAAGTAGTGTATTATTGAGGATATACTCCATGCGAGCACTCCAAGCACCCTCCCAAATACGTTGAAATACACTCATCATCCCAGCAGCTAGCAAAAACATTTGCTCATCGTTCACTGACTCAAAAATATTGAACCCGATTGGAAACTCAGTGTCAGCCGGATTGAAGTACACTACATCCTTGAGGCGATGCTCCGGGATGCGCTTGAGCACGTATTCGACTGTTTCACCATGCGGATCCAAAAAACACACGCCGTGCCCATTGTGGATGTCTTGGAGTATCATATTGGTCAGTAACGTCGATTTGCCCATACCCGTTTTTCCCAAGATATACATGTGACGGCGGCGATCATCTTCAAGCATGCCAAAATTTTTGATACCCTCACGATCCTGCACACTCGCAAAAAAAGCGATTTCAGGACGAATATTGAGTATTTTTTGTAGGTCTTGCGCCATATATACCCATATTTTAGCCGATATTTATAGTACTGTCAACGAATCAGACTCAAAATATACACCCCAACAATTGTCAATAATACACCGAGTACCCACCCACCAATAACATCAACCCAATAATGTTTTTTAAGCACTACTCGCGTGATGCCAACCACAAGTGCTGCAGTGATTATAATCCATAACGTATAGAGATCAAATCGCTCGCTGAGTATACAAAAAGTGGCAAAGACAGCCAGTCTCGCCGCATGAATACTCGGAAACGAACTCGCGTTGATTTTTTCGTACCAGTTACTCCATGTTATCGGCACTGGACGCGGACGATACCATACCAGTTTGATGAGGCTACACCCCAATTCATTGAATATCCACACTAGTACCAACTGCCAAAAAATCGAGCTTTGGATACCGCCAAAAGCTAGTGCGCCAATCAGTCCAAGAGTCAGCGGGTTAGCAAATCCAGTCCAATCACGGATAAACTCATGCTCCTTCTGTACGATATAATTCATGCTGATACAGTATTTTCACTGTCCAATAAATGCAAAAACGCCTGATACGCCTGTTCATACTTGTGTTTTAGATCAGGAAATGTCTCAAACAAATCATGCCCGCTTTCATATACCGCTTTGATCCGAATAGCGTCTTTCACTTCAAATTGCTTTTCAAAAAAATCAACGATAAAGTCAACGAAAAATGCTACACAATCGAGAGCAGTTTGGTGACGACTTGACTCGGGAAGCTCGTGCAAATGATGACCAGTGATAGCCTGAACCAGGGACTGTACAAACTCAGAATCCAAAAAAGTCTGAGCAGTAGATGAGGTGTGTGACATAAATAAAATGAGTGAGTGAGTTATGCATGTTGATCTCCCAAAATCTCAATCGAATTGATATCTATAATCTTTGAATTGTCCATACCGAGCGACCCCATTTCTGATGTAGGTCGTATTAGTAGTTTTCGTGAGTAGCCATCTCCCACCGAAAGTGTCTCGAGCCCTTTGACTTCTGCGAGCATCCCGTGAATAATACGGCGTTCATAGCTGGAAAGATTTTGTACAATATAAGTCATCCCATTTTTAAGCACATCCTCTTTGGCCATCTCAGGGATTTGTTTATTTATGTATTCTTCACGGCGCTGGCGCGTCATACCAACATCGAGTAAAAATCTCGTACGATCATCTGGATTGTGTCTATGAATCAGGACTCTGAGTAAGTGTTGCAACGCATTAAGCAATTCCCCTTTGTATCCAAATAGTTGTTGCCCATTGGGCGAGATTACATTTACCCGCCACTGATCACCTTCCTTGACATAATCGAGTTCGACCACACCACAAATCGGCGTCACGATATCGTTGATGATTTTTGATATTTGTTGTTTATATTGCTCATCCATAATAGTAGCAAATGTAATACTATAAGTATGTACAAGCAAATCGGTATTGGCAAGAGTTTTTTTGCGGGCAATCAGTTTTTAATTATACGCAGTGGACAAAATATAGTATTATATGCAATATTGCTACTAATATGGAGCGATTATTTGATGCAGAGAAAAAAGATAAGCGTGGGCATCTTAATGCTGCATTTGCCTATACTTTGATTCATGATTTGCTTGAGAAATATGCACCTCAAACTGCCGCTGCCTGTAAAGTAGTTATACGGGAGCAAAAGGACGAGTACAAAGTCACGATAACTACATTTCATACGATGACAGCAGTGGTATTGCGTACGCGAGTCAGTGAATTTGAGTCAGAACTCACCCAAGTATTGAAAGGACGCCATTTGATTACTGATAGTACTGAAATCGTGATTATTATTCGGCAGTAATACCCTCATCAGACTCATCACTATATGCCCAGCTTAGTAGCTGAGTGAGCGTATCTTTATGTGTGGCAGGAAAAGCGAGAGTGGAAAGTTCGGCGGTGGCCCGGTCTTGGATTTGGTGCGCGATATCATCAATTTGGGTAGATATTTGATCATCTTTGAGTGCAATATCCTCTTGTTCTTGCAGTGAAAGTGAGAGCCAACGAGTGTACTGATCTGCCTCATACAGTTTACCACGTAAAAATACTCGAGCGTGTACATTGTGACGAAGCTGATAGAGTACCGAGATACTTTTGCAAATCGACTCTACTTGAGCCCACTTAATCTTATCGGCCGCAATATCACTATTTTCACGCGAAAAAATGGTCGCAAATCCCGCGAGTGCCGGCAGTGTGATACTCAAAAATGACGATGAATATGTCAAATACTCTAAAAAATCAGCAACCGTCAGCGATTGCGTGTATAGCGGGCGCCGCAAAAAAAGCTCTGAGGCGGTCACTTTAGCAAAGATACTCTCGTCAAAAAAGCGCGTCAAAAATGGTTGTTTATTGATCACTTCTTGCCGTAAATAAATAAATCGCTGATACACAAATTTCATCTGCTCGGTGATCAAAGAGTTTGCGGCATCTTGGTCGATATAATCAACAATCTGCGGCATCAGACTAACCGCTGGAGGCACCACAGACTGCAAAAAACGCCGATTTGTTTTATAAAGTAGCGAGTAATCTTTAGGTAATTCAAATGAAAGGTGTGCCCATTCCAGGAAAAATGCTGTTTTTGGAGTAGCACCACAATGTCGAGCGATAGAAAAAGATAATAAATGGGAGTGTTCCGAGAGCTGTAAAAACTGGCGAAATGGAGTCAAAAATAAACTGAGCCGCCCGCCGGTATCGAGCTGGGCTATGGCGATTTCAGCTTCAGATTCAAATTCGCGACGAAACGATACTGATTCAATCATAAGTTAAGCGCCAAAACGGCGATTTCGCTCCTGATAATTGCGGATTGCGCGCAAAAAGTCAATACGGCGAAACTCAGGCCAGTACACATCTGTAAAATAATACTCTGAAAGTGCAGCCTGCCACAGCAAAAACCCCGAAAGTCGGATCTCACCACTAGTGCGGATAATAAAATCGGGATCCGGGATACCACTCGTGTACAGATGACTTGAGATATTTTCATGAGTGATTTTGTCGACCAGCTTTTCAATGTCTTGCTCAGTTTTGTACTCATGAGTTACGAGTTTTTTCACTGCTTGCACTATCTCGTCGCGTCCGCCATACCCGATGGCAACATTGAGTTGGAGTGTGGCTCCATCCTTAGTTTTTTCCTCAAGTAACCGAAATTTCTCGATTAGCTCATCGCTAAATCCAGTTAGATCTCCGAGTATTTTGATGCGAATCGAATTTTTTTGCAAAATGCCACTGGTCAGCATTTGAGCTGCCGTTTGCATAAACACACTCATTAGATCTTGAACTTCATGGGGTGCACGCTTAAAATTATCTGTAGAAAATACCCACACAGTTACGTATTTTATCCCAACTTCAGCACTCCACTTGAGAAGATCCTCGACTCGTTTTTCACCCATTTCCCAGCCAAATTTGAGAGACTTATTTTTAGCGCGTGCAAAGTGGCGATTGCCATCCAAAATTACTCCCAGGTGCTTGGGCAAATAATTGCGTTGCTTGAGTTTTTGAACGACATGATTTTCGTATAATGTATACAGCGGTTTAAAAAGCTGTCGAGGAAGAGTACGCCAAAAAACTCTGGCTGCCTGCTTGGAAACAATCATAAATAAGTCGAACAGTGATGGAGGATACCCTGAACCACAAAACCAATTTGGTCAACATTGGCTAGGTATACTGGTCAGATAATAATTGACATCTGCCAAAAAAACAATCAGTAGCCACCCATGAGTTCTATAATTTTGGATGGAAAAAAATGTGCTTCCGCGTGGCTATCTGACTATACAAAAAAATTGGGCAGCGATCGTCCGATATTGGCGATAATTGTTGTTGGTACTGACCCAGCTTCTGCCTGGTATGTGAAAAAGAAGCAGCAAACCTGTGCTACTTACAATATCAAGACTCAGGTATACTCCTTATCAGAGGCTGCATCCTCAGCTGATTTGAGCATATTAATCTGTGCTCTCAATCAAGATATAGAGATTACCGGAATTCTATTACAACTCCCTTTGCCGTCACATCTCGAACCAAAGCGAAATACATTTTTAAACCTTATCGATCCTTCAAAAGATGTCGACGGACTAGGTGCATACCAGCAAGGACTTTTAGTACAATCCAGTTCAGCCGCTATCGTCAGTGCAACGGTACGTGGAATTCAAGAATTGCTCTCAAGGTACCAAATAAATCTTCAATCAAAGCATATCGTAGTTGTCGGTGCATCGCAACTAGTGGGATTACCACTCAGTATTTTACTCTCCAATGCCAATGCGACGGTGACTATCTGCCATAAATACACCGCTCAATTATCTGACCATACTTCACAAGCCGATATTTTAATTAGCGCAACTGGAGTGCCACACCTGATTACTGAAAATCATGTCAAGCTGGGAGCGATAGTTATAGATGTTGGTATTCACACAATCGATGGAAAACTCACAGGTGATGTAGATTTTGCCAAAGTTTGTAATGTGGCGAGCATGATTACTCCTGTACCGGGCGGCGTAGGACCTATGACAGTCGCAGCACTTATTGCAAATTTGGTTGATCTACACATAGCCCGTTAATTTGAGCGATTGTATTTTTCATCATGATATGCTGGCTAGTTTGGGTGCCATCCAGAAAAATGTTGGCAAACCGATCGATACCCCACAGTCCAATATATAGCTTCCAGGGATCACAAATTTGTAAAAAACGACGCGACTGCAAGATGATATATTGCAATGACTGTATAGAGTTTCCCGGTGCTTGCGACCTACCCCACGGCTCCATTTGCGCCTCAGTAACCTCGAGAGCAAACCCATACTTTTGAGATATCAGTTGAGTTTGAGCAATCATTGCATGCCACGGCAACCCTATAGTATTACCATTAAAATACTGATGAAATGGGTGTTTAATTGTTGAGTCATTGGTATAATAGTAATCCAGGCCCAAGATACAACGACGTGGATTTTTATGCTTAAGAATGAGCGTAGTCAGCTGCCTGAGATTAAATCGCCCAGCACTATTGTACAATATTTTACGCCCCGGCAAGTACAGGTCTATCGTATCGACAATTGAGAGCGCAAACTCATCGCTCATCACCCAACACCACTTCCCAAATGGATTGGCTAGCTCATTTTCAATTTGGATAGTGGTGATGTTAGTGAGTTCAGATAGCGAAAATTCCCGTGAGATGTACAGCGTTAGTCTTGAAATCCAGGCGTGAGCTCGGTGTGAAAGCTCACTATTTACTTCAATAACCGTATTTTTAGCTGGAATACTCGACAACTCTGACAACACCCAATTGGGGACAAATTGTTCCGGCCACCCTGGAGATTTTATTGGTCCCGCGGCAAGCGTAATACTCACTCCATTGTCAAAACAATATTGCAAAAGTGGACGATATACCTCAAATTCAAATATATCTTTTTTTGGTTGTACTGTGTTCCAGCGCATCCCAAATCTAAGTGTACGCATGCCGAGTGTATTGATAATAAAGTCAAGTGCCACCAATGCTCGAGCAGGACCATTTTCCAAGTTATACGCCTCAGGAATAAATGTGGCTCCACACTGAACTGGCGCCAACAATTGTTGATTTCTCTGCCAAAAAGTCTCAGTATTTTTCAAGGACTCATGCCAATCGTGTCTAGAATTTTGAAATTGTGCGATATCCAAAAATGTCATAAAAAATATCCCATTGGGACTTATTTACAAAAAATTTGAGTCGTCTCCAAAAAGTTTACTTGGATCAAAATCATGTTTTGGCTCGACAATATTTCCTTGTGAGTATTGGGATGGTGTCATTTCCTGCTCTGCATCACCATCGCCAGTGACAATACTCGAAAGTGCTCCCCAAATCGCCTCAGAGTCTTTTGGCACTATCACCGCTACTTTATCTCCCGGCTGCAATCCAAGATTTTTCATTGCAAATGTGGCACTTGCTTTCAAAATCCGCACCGGCAGTGCATGACCTTCTACAACGACTAAATAAGTATCTCCCTGGATATCAAATGTACCGACAACTCGCTCTCTCTCGGCTGGCTTGATAAGCTTGAAGGACTCACGAGTAGTAGTCAAAATGCGCTTCATCCGATCTCCAATGATCAATTGAGTTTTTGACGCATAGTTTGGCGGCACCGGATATGTCTTGCCGTTATCACCGATCATCGACTCGCCATCAAAAAATCCCTCGATTACCTCGAGCGCATCGTACTCTTCATTGTTGATTGGGCGGCGCGGCGCGGCTAATATTTCCTCTGCTGAAAAACCTTTTTCCTGAGAATACGCGATGAGTTGCTCCTTGGCAACTTTAAGATTATTTTGAGAAATTTCAATCAGACTGAGAATACTTGCAATTTTCTTGGGTGTCATAACGGTGTATATTTTTGTTAGTGATTGGTTTTACTATAAAGCAAAATTAGTGAGTTGTCAAAGTATTATTTTTCAAATGTGTGAGCTCGCCTTTACGCCACAACAAATAGGAAATCGCATAAAATACTACAGAAAATATCAGGTAAAGGCTAGTGTAAATTATCAATTGATACGGAGCGCGCGGTAAATCAAAAAAATTGTATGGAATATATTGTACCCACCAATGCTCAAAGAAATAAAACCAGATGCATCCACCAAATACCTGCGAAAGAGTAGAGCAAAACGGTAAAAAAATCGTAAAGGCCAAAACATAGTAAAAAAATGCCGGTATACGATTGAACACTTGAATGGGAGTAAAATACTCGAGTAGCCAGCCAATAATAAAGGCACCCATTATCCAAAACGAAATTTTCCAAAATATTACTACCAAAATGGCATCATGAAACCATCGCCATTGCTCTGCAAAACCAATACCATTGTGGATTGTCAAGAAATACATGCTAATAGCTACTAATCCTAAAAATACAACACCCCAACGTGCGCAAAACCATAAAAATGTAAGATGGGATATCATTTTTGCTGGCATAATAGGTGATAATTATCAGAGGATACTTCCACTTACTACTAGATCACTGTCGTCTAGTTTGATAGCGCGGACACCCTGTGTTGAGCGTCCCAAGTGACTGATTTTATTTGGATCAAGACGGATAGTAACTCCTTTTTTCGTTGTAACCACCAAGTCTTCTTCGCCACCGTCACAGATATGTACGATGATTGGACGACCTGTTTTTTTGGTCACATGCATGGTTTTGACTCCACTTGCCGCGCGGTTAGTTTTGCGATAACCTGAGAGATGTGTTTGCTTGCTGTATCCAAGTTCAGTTACCACTAGCAATGTCGGAAATTTGCTATCTTTTTCTTCTGCAATAAGTGCTCCATCGACAATATCAGTATCCTCGCCACCTTCAGCAAAGTCAAAGTTTGAAATCTCCAGCGAAATCACCTCTTCGCCTTCCTTGAGCTTGATTCCTTTGACACCCCCTGCTCCGCGTCCCATCACTGGCACTTGCCCAATATCAAATATCACCGTTTTTCCGTTGTTCGCTGAGATCACTACTTTATCTGCGCTGTCACTAGAAAGCAGTACATCGATCAGACTATCTCCCGGTTTAAGACCAATTGCGATGATACCACTTTGACGAGTATTAGCATAGAGATTTAGGGGAGTACACTTAACTCGTCCACGCTTGGTTGCAAATACCAAACACCCCTTTTGATCCAATTCTTCGGCTTTATTGAGAGTCAAGATACGTGCTATCGTTTCATTGGTTTGGAGTTGGAGATAGTTGACCAAGTTTTGCCCTCGTCCCTGACGTGTCCCGGTCGGCAAGTCAAACACCCGCGTCTTAAACACCCGTCCTTTACTGGTAAATGCATATACAATATCGTGCGACGAACACACCACTGACTGCTTGACAAAGTCCTCATCTTTTGGATTGAAACTCATCTTACCTCGACCACCCCTTCCTTGCTGAGAAAAGTCTGCGAGCGGAATATACTTGATATATTGAGCGCTGGTTAGCTGCAGCAACACTGCCTCATCAGCCACAAACTGCTCCTTGTTAAAGTCGCCAACTTTGTGCTCGATTACTTCGCTACGTCGGGGAGATTTGAGTCGCTCAGCCGCATCGGTCATCTCACTCTCAATAATTGCATTTCGAATATCTTCATTTTCGAGTATTTCAGTCAGTTTGACAATCAACGCTAGTTTTTCTTCGCGCTCTTTTTCGATTTTTGATTTGTCGAGATTAGTGAGGGCTTGAAGTCTCATTTGCAAGATAGCTTCAGCTTGGCGATCTGAAAATTCAAAACGTTTTTGGAGTTTTTCGATTGCCTCTTCTTTGTCATAACTACCTCGAATCAACGCAATAACTTCATCAATATGATCAAGTGCGATTTTGAGGCCATCCAAAATATGCAGCTCGTCTTGAGCGCGCTTTAATTCAAAATTGGTGCGACGTGTGACTACTTCTACCCGGTGCTTGATAAACTCGACCAGGAGTTCTTTGAGGTTGAGTAGTTTTGGTTCACGTCCTCGATTTATGAGTCCGACCATGTTGAAGTACACTGCACTTTCGAGTTCAGAGTGTTTGTACAGTAAGTTTAAGACAATTTCTGGCGATGCATCACGCTTGGTTTCGATGACTACACGCAGCCCGTCTTTGTTTGACTCATCTCGAATTTCACGGATTCCTT